>JAUWSQ010000003.1 GCA_030609965.1 Candidatus Fermentibacterota bacterium | reverse complement strand
TGCTGCCATGTCGAGCGCTTCCTGTATACTCAGTATTCCGACGTGATCCCCGTTCTCATCAAGTAATCTCACGCGGGGGCTTCGAATGTCCCCATTAACCCTGTTCTGTTCCCTTTTACTAATGAACTGACCTCCTGTTCAAGGTAATTCCGGCCTTCTGCATCCGGCCATGACTATTTTAATCGCTTCATCCAGTTTCATTGAACCTCTGTCACCTTCGAGGTGGATACGCATAGAAACCTCACCCGATACAGCCTCACGCTCACCAATTATGAGCATGAAAGGGATCTTGCTGGTTTCCGCTTCTCTTATCCTGTAACCTATAGTCTCATTTTTACCGTCCAGCATGCAACGGATACCCAAATCAGTGAGAATATTCTCAACCTCTTCGGCTCTTTCAAGCTGAAACTCCGTAATAGGTAAGATAACAACCTGATGGGGAGCAAGCCAACCCGGAAGGTTGCCGGCATAGTGCTCAATAAGGTTGCCTACGAAGCGTTCTATTGAGCCGTAAAGCGCTCTGTGAACCATGAATACTCTGTGTTCCTGTCCATCATTGCCAACGTATGTAAGGTCAAAACGCTGCGGAATGTTAAAGTCGAACTGGATAGTAGGACCCTGCCAGAATCTTCCGAGGGCATCCTTCATCTTGATATCGATCTTGGGGCCGTAAAAAGCTGCCTCTCCGATTACAGTTTTGTAATCTTCACCCATATCATCAAGAGCCCGGGCCAGGGCAGGTTCAACTTTTTTCCATTCCTCGGGCTTACCTGCATAGTGATCCGAATCTTCCGGGTCCATCAGTGAAAGCTCGATCCTGTACCCGAAATTGAAGATTTTCAGAAAATAGAGGGCAAATCTTACAACCTTCTGTATCTCCTCAACTATCTGATCCTCTGTACAGAATATATGACCGTCATCAACGGTAAATCCTCTTACACGCATCAAACCGTGAAGTACTCCGCTCTTTTCGTACCTGTAGACCATACCAAGCTCAGCAAGGCGCATTGGGAGTTCACGGTAGGATCTTTTACTGTTCCTGTAAATTATGATATGCCCGGGGCAGTTCATCGGTTTAAGAGCATATTCACCTTTATCAATGTCTATGAAGTACATGTTATCCCGGTAGTAGTAGAAATGCTCCGATGTTTTCCATAATTCTACCGGGGCTATGTGTGGAGTGCTTACAAGCTGATAACCCGCTTTAACATGTGCTTTCTTCCAGTGGTTCTCCAGCTCCTCGCGGATTATGGTTCCAGCGGGCAGCCAGTATACCAGTCCAGGACCGCCGTCACCTCCAATTTTGAAAAGACCCAGTTCAGGACCCAGCTTTCTGTGATCCCTCTTCTTTGCCTCTTCAAGCATTGAGAGGTGTTCCTTCAGGTTTTTCGATGAATCGAACACCGTTCCATAAATCCTTGTAAGCATCTCGTTTTTCTCGTCGCCACGCCAGTAAGCACCTGCTGTGCTTAGAAGTTCAAAATGCTTCATGTATCCTGTAGAGGGAACATGGGGACCTCTGCAGAGATCAAGAAATTCTCCGTGGCTGTATACAGTGATACTCTCGCCAGCATCTCGCAGTTCCTCAAGCAGTTCAAGCTTGTATTCCTCACCCTTTTCTTTGAATAACGCAACCGCTTCTTCAAAGTTCATATCCTTGCGGATGAATGGAATATTCTCCTTCACCTGTCTTTTCATTTCAGCTGCAATCATCTCGAAGGCCGATATGCCGGGGAAATCAGGTATATCGAAATCGTAATAGAACCCGTCGTCGATTGATGGGCCTATACCAAGTCTGGTTCCGGGAAAGAGTTTCACAACAGCAGAGGCCATAAGGTGAGAACAGCTGTGCCGAAGGGCTTTTTCCCCCTCTTCGTCCCGGAATGTAAGTATCTCGATTCTTCCGTCAGCGTGCAGCGGTTCAGTAAGATCCATAAGCTCATCGTTGAACCTTATTATCAGAGCGTTCCTGGCGAGTCCCGGAGAGATATCACCGGCAATCTCAAAACCGGTAGTGCCTGCCGCATACTCTTTTACACTGCTGTCAGGGAATACTATCCGCATAATCCAGGCGACCTCCTTCCGGTCATGAAAAATACAAAAAAATGGTGGGCGATACTGGACTTGAACCAGTGACCTCTTGCATGTCAAGCAAGCACTCTAGCCACCTGAGCTAATCGCCCACCGCACCATCTATTGCGTGGCTCGAAGGATAAATACAAACGGCGTAATCGTCAAGGTTCATGCCTCATAATCAGGGACGGTCATTAAATAGGGACGGAGGTAATTAGATTTCTTAATTACCTCCGTCCCTATTTAAATCAAATCTGACTTTTCCGAGTTGACCCAGCCCCCCTCGGACTGGATTTCAGTGAGGAAAATAACAATATCAGCGTTCCACTGCGCATCTGTGAAGCTGACCAGTTTATCCGCTTCACTCTGATTATTCGTATAACACCAGACATGCGGCGATACCGCATCCCAGATATTCATGGTTTCGAAAACAATAAGGTCGGCTTCAGACCGGATTTCCGTAATGTAAACTTTGAAATCAGCTTCTGATGCGATATCCGTTCTACAGAGTAAAGGCATGATTATCCCCCTTTTCATTTTCTATAAGATAGAAGACGGAGTATGACAAAGTCTTAACCATCGGAACCGGAAAGAAGTATGGATTTCTGAATACTACTGCCCCCATGAACAATCGTTGTTCCCGCTTCTCCATCAAGAGCAGAAAGAAGATTACCGGGTGAGCTTATGACAACCCTTTCGCCGCCATGCTTTAGAAATCCGATTGATGCCCGGATCTTGGGCAGCATTGAACCCGCCGCGAATTCTCCCTCGTACACGAACCGCTCCATCTCCTCAAGTGTAGCACTGCGGATAGACTTCTGATCAGGTTTTCCGAAGTTCACATATACTTCCGGTACGGCGGTGGATATTACATATGTATCAGCTTCAAGACGGGTGGCAAGAAGAGCGCTGACGTGATCCTTATCGATAACAGCCGGGACACCTCTTACTTTGTAACCCTCGCGGACAACGGGAATTCCTCCACCGCCCGCGCATATGACGATCTGACCGGCATTGACAAGTGTTCTGATAGACTCCAGTTCCAGTATTCTCCGGGGCTTGGGGGATGACACAACACGTCTCCATCCCCTTCCGGCATCCTCTTTCATGATCCAGCCGAACTCTTCATTGATCCTTCGGGCTTCCTCTTCGCTGTAGAAGGGGCCAACGGGTTTTGATGGATTCTCAAAAGCGGGATCGTCGGGAGCAACAAGAACCTGCGTGATAATTGCAGCTACAGGGATATCAATATCTCGCTCCTCAAGCACATCTCCGAGTACCTGCTGTAGAAGGTATCCGATGTAGCCCTGCGTTGCGGCAACGTTAACATCCATTCCGTCAGGAGGAACAGAGGATGCTGCCATCGCGTTTCTTAAAAGTTCAAATCCAACCTGGGGTCCGTTGCCATGTGTAATAACGACACCGCCGCGGAACTGTGCGATGGTCGCAAGCTCCTCGCAGACCGTACGGGCCACTTTATGGGTATCCAGATTTCCATTGTTTCCACCGGAGGAAATCAGTGAATTCCCTCCCACAGCAACTACAGTCCTGGAAGTCATCCTAATCGCTCCCATTATTTTCCTCCACTGCATCCTCGGCAGCAGCTTCCCTCCGGTAAAGAATCACAAGAATAACGCCGCCGACCATAATTGCTATATCCGCGACATTGAAAGTCGGCCACCGCCATCCAGTTCCGCCAATATCAATGAAGTCGACAACTTTACCATACATGAACCTGTCCAGAAGGTTGCCGAGCGCTCCCCCAAGAATTGCTCCCAGACCAGCCAGGAAAAGTGGAGAGTGGTTTCCAAGCTTCCATATGAAAATGGAAACCATCACGACCGCAGCTGCAGTAACAATCGTCAGGAACAGCGGGCCTCCCCAGGGCATACTGAAGGCAGCGCCCTGATTCCAGGCAAGTGTAAACCTCAGAAAGTTACCAAGCACAGCTTCCGGGTGATGCAGCTCCAGAGCACCAAGTGCAAGCCTCTTGGTCACCTGATCAAGCGTCAGTACTCCCAATGCAGTTATGTATCCGCACAATCTGGTCTTTTTTGCAGATATCAATGTTCGTACCGCTTCAGAACTTCAGCACATCTGCCACAAACATCATCAGGAACAAAGGAACCGACTTCCGGCAGGATCTTCCAGCATCTGTTACACTTCGAACCCGTAGCTTTCTCTACGGAAACAGTTAATTCGTCACCGGCCTTAACCTCAGCGTATGATACAATGAGAAAATCTGACCAGTCCTCGCCATTAGCCGATGCGACCATATTCTGCGGAACAGTAAGTAAGACCATGGCATCCAGCCCGCCGCCAATGTCACCGGCTGCCCGTTTTTCCTCGAGTTCCTTCAAAACTGTTTTCCTTACTTCCAGATAGGGCTCCCACTCCTGCAGGATTGCGTTATCCTCTTCGGTATCCAGAAGAGCTTCGGTATCGGGATAAAGGGATAGGTGCACACTGGAATCGTTCCCTCTGAGGCACTCTGGAAGCGCAAGCCACGCCTCTTCAGCTGTAAAGGGAATCAGAGGTGCCAGAAGCCTTATAAGATTCACCAGCATGTAAGCCATGACCTGCCTTGTCATCCTGCTGGATGCAGAATCAGGATCACTGCAGTAAAGCCTGTCTTTCCTCATATCCAGGAACTGACCTGAAAGACTTATGACCGCGAAATTCCGGAGTTCACGATAGACTCTGTGGAACTGGAACTTTCTGTACTCATCGATGCAGAATCGAAAGAGTTTCCTGAATCTGAGGTAGATATATCTGTCGAAACCATCAAGTTCGGCCGGATTAAGATTAAATTCATCGAATTTTCCAAGATTGCCAAACATGAATCTTACCGTATTGCGCAGTTTTCTGTATGCTTCTCTGGAGTCGTCAAGCTGTGAGAGTTCAGCCCTGAAATCCGAAGTGTAATCCACACTTGCGAACCAGAGCCGCAGTATATCGGCTCCCTGGCGGTCTATTATCTTCAATGGTGAGATGACGTTACCAATGGACTTGGACATTTTTCTTCCACTCTTATCCTGGATTAGACCGTGAGTTATGATGTTATCAGCAGGTTTGCCCATACCAAGGGCTTCACTTGTGATCAGGCTTACGCCAAACCATCCGCGGTGCTGGTCGGTTGCTTCAAGGTATACGGCGGCAGGGCGTGACAGACCATGTTTCTCTGTAAGTACATTGTAATGGCTCAGCGAACTGTCGAACCATACGTCCAGAATATCATCCACCCTCTGAAGATTTTTGCCTCCGCACGAAGGGCAGACAGCTTCCTTCCCCGCAAGAGCGAAAAACTCTTCGGGATTCATTTCGAACCATACGTCCGACCCCTTCTGAGCTACTTCTTCGGCAACAGCGTGTATAACCTCATGGTCAAGAACAGGCTCAGAGCAATCCGGGCAGGTGAAAACTGGAAGTGCCACCCCCCATGATCTCTGCCTTGAAAGACACCAGTCAGGCCGCACCTCCATCATATTTTTCATACGATCGTAACCCCATCCGGGATGCCATTTCACCTCATCAACCCTCTCAAGGACCCGCTTTTTCAGATCGTTCTTCGAAAGGCTCAGGAAGAACTGCCTGGTTGCCCGGAATATCAGCGGTTTCTTGCATCTCCAGCAGTGAGGATAACTGTGTCTAATATTCTTTTCCGCAAGAAGGTGCCCGGAATTCTTCAGATCATCCACTATTTCAGCGTTGGCTTTGAATACATGGATGCCTCCATACCTGCCGGCTTCCTCGGAGAATGTTCCATCTTCATTCACAGGGCTGAATATCTCGAGACCGTACTTCAGGCCGACTGTGAAATCCTCAGCTCCGTGTCCCGGAGCTGTATGAACACACCCTGTACCATCTTCCATGGTAACATGATCGGCTACTATCATAAGGGAAGTTTTGTTCTCAAGGAGGGGATGCTTCATCAGAAGACCCTCAAGTTCACTGCCCGTGAAAACAGGCTCCGGGAGTATGCTGCCGATCAATTCAGAATCCTTCAGGAAGGCTTCCGCCCTTTTTTCGGCCACCAGGAATCGCCGTCCCCCGGATTCAACGGTCACATACTTCTCGGATGGGTGCAGTGCTACCGCCATGTTAGCAGGCAGAGTCCAGGGCGTTGTTGTCCAGATAACCGTTTCGGTATCTCGTGGAACACCCCGGCTTTCCCATTCATCGGGATTTTCCTGTCTGAACGCCACATATATCGATGGAGAAGTGTGATCTCCGTGTTCCACTTCCGCTTCGGCCAGAGCGGTACCACATTTCATACACCAGTGTATAGGCCGCAGACCCTGATATATGTAGCCGTTTTTCACAAGATCGCCAAATGCCCGTAGAATGCCTGATTCGTAATCTCTGCTCATCGTAAGATAGGGCCTGTCCCATTCACCGAATACACCAAGTCTTTTGAATTCCTCCCTCTGGATTCCAACGAATTCCAGGGCATACTCCCGGCACTTCTCTCTTATTTCTTTCCTCGAAAGGTGTTTTCCACCATCAGGCTGATCACCCATAACCTTGTGTTCTATTGGCATCCCGTGGCAATCCCACCCGGGAACATATGGGGAATCGTATCCCATCATGGTGAAGGATTTAACAATGAAATCCTTTAATATCTTATTCAGCGCCGTTCCAAGGTGAACGTGCCCGTTAGCATAGGGAGGCCCGTCATGGAGAATGAACTTAGGTGAATCCTTCCTCGCCTGCCTGATTTTAGAGTTAAGGTTCTCCGTACTCCACTTCTCAAGTGTTTCAGGCTCCTTCTTAATAAGATTGCCTTTCATGGAGAAGTCGGTCTGGGGTAGTTGTATCGTATCTTTATAGTTCACTGCTCCTCACCTCCCCGGGTGAATTTAGAATTGCAGAGGTCCACTGCAGCAGCCGCTACTTCCCGAACAGGCGGGGTCTCAGTATTTATCGACTCCCAGCCATGGCTTCTGACAAGAAGCACTACTTTTGCTCCTCCGTGTCCTGCTATTTCTGCTTCGTCTATACCCTCGGAAACCAGAGTCTCGGCACCAAACAGCGTGAGCTCTGCAGGTGTTGCCAGTTTCCAGTCCGGGACTCTGCCCACAACGCCCCTGCCCCATGGACCCTCCGGCGCAAGGTACAAACCCATAAGTGAAGGGAACCTCGGGCCAAGATCATCTCTGTTCGATCCTGCAAGAGGACTACTCCCGAAAAGCGCAATATGATCTACGGCAACAATGTATCTGCTTGAATCGGATACGCCTTCCGTTCCTATCAGGAACAGGCGTTCTCCATTCAAGAGACCCGAACGAATTAAATCGTGATTCTCCAGAGGATCATCACTCCGCCTTCTGAACTCAGCAAGATCCGTCAGATCACACTTCCAGCTATCCGGGATTATCGCGAACATAAATTACCTTTTCTTGGGGCACACCAATAGACAATACGCTTATCGAACAGCGATTATGCTAATATCTGAATCGTAGAACAAGTGTAATAAGCGGTGCCCCTGCACAACGCAGGGGCACCGATACTGAATGAATGAAGGAATATCAACCGATATGGCTGATAATTAAGGTGTTATTCCTTAACTTCCTCTTCTTCTGCTGGAGGTGCTTCAGGTGCTGCTGGTGCTTCAGGTGCTTCAGGTGCTGCTGGTGCTGCAGGTGCCGCTGGTGCTGCAGGAGCAGCTTCCTCTTCAGCCGCGGGAATTCTGGCCGCTGCTTTTACATCAGCTACCGATTTAGGGATGTTCCAGCCGCCTTCGCCCTTGAAGAACAATGTAATAAACACCTGCGCGAGACCGGCGATTGCTATAAGATAAAGGCCGATGCCGATTGTCAGGCCCGCAGGTCTGCTCTTGAATATCTTAAGCAGAGCGATTACAGCTGCCAGTGCTGCAGGGATCCAGACAGCGGTCGTCATCTTCTTCTTGATAGCCTCTGCTTTGTCACCATTGAAAAAGGCGATAGCACCGCCTACTGCAAACAGAACAAGAGTTATCCATCCATCACTGCCCGAAGTACCGCGTACGGAAAACCCGAAAGCGCTTGCCCAGGGCAGGAATGTGCCTATCATTCCAATAACAGCGATGATGAGTATGAATTTTCGTTTCTTTTCCATTAGAACCACCTTTCAAATAAGTTGAGTAAAGATGGGGAAGTGCTCATGTTGTGTCAATAATTGAAACCGGGATCACTGCTTCAGATCATCGAGCAATCTCTGGAGAACCGGTTGCTGCAGTGAGCCGATGGATTCGGTAAGCAGAGCAGCTGCCTTCCGGGCGGAGGTGCTGCAGCCAGTCAGTTTCCAGTGACAGTAATAAGCTTCACCCCCGCAGCCAGTGTCAGGGGCTTCACCCGCCATCTCCAGTATCTCGGAGGCACTTTGAGGGTCGGTTTTAGTTTTTAGTGCCAGCAGATACAGCCTGCAGCGGAAAACCAGTTTTTCAAGACCTTCCCTTCCCTCAGTATGGGTGAGCGCTTCCTTCAGAAAACACTCTGCCTCCACCTTGCTGCCGCTTAAAAAAAGAATCCTGCCCTTCCGGGCCAGCTGGCTTGAGTAGAGAACCATATCGCTCGCTTTCATCGAAAACTCGATAGCTCTCTCAATGCTTGCGATCGACTCCGGTATCTCATTCAGTCTGAATTGAATATCAGCGATCATTTCCCACCCATGGGAAAGGTTACGGATATCCTGCAGGTATTCGGCATGTTCGATCTGTGTCTGTATACAGTCCAGGGCGGATTCGTAATCTCCACGGAGGGAGAAAATGTAGCCCATTCTCGAGTAACCGGACATGAGCCCGGTCCTGAAACCTATAGTGGATGCCGTATCTATGAGTTCTGTGGAGTATTTCAGGGCTGCCCCAAGGTCTTCCATCTCAATTGATACGTGGGCAAGATTTCCAAGTGCGGCACATTTAGCCCTGATATTACCCGTCTTTTCCGTAAGGCTTACACACTTCGCAAAGCAATCCATCGCGGATTCCCATTCACCTCTGCGAAGGTGAATAATTCCAAGTTTGCTGGTAGCGGTACTGAGGGCAGCCCAGTTCGCTGTTTTTTCTGCGGCACTCCTGAGCTTTTCATGGACCTCCTCAGCCGCTTCGTAATCTCTGTTGTAAATATGTACCCTCATGAGGTTGTCGTATCCCATAATAATACTTTTTATTATGCCCGATCTTTTCGCAAGCTCCACCTGTTCCTCGGTACATCGCTTCATCTTCTGGTAATCACCTGTCTGTCTATAAGTTATGGCGGACCAGTACAGGGACGCACAGATAAGATTGGGTTTGCCCGATTTTCTGGCAAGTTCAATTGACCGCTCAACGAGATCAATTGCCTGCGCGATCCTTCCTGCTGAACGCACAGCCAGGCCCAGCTGCATAACGGCCATAGTCTGGTTTTCGATATCGTCACACTTCTCGAAAACAGTCAGGGATTTCAGAAGCAGCTCCTCCCCCTCTGCAAGCTTACCGGATGAGCTCATGTACGCACCGAGTTTGAGCATTACCAGTGCTTCACAATGCATGTCGACTGAAGAAGAATCGCGTATGCGATCCAGTGTCCCGGAGAGAAGTTCAATTCCATCTTTGAGAAGTCCGGCGTTTTTGTACACATCGGACAGCTTCAACTCAGTACGGATTCTTTCAGGCTCATCCAGCATGGGTATCAGTTTCCTGTATAACCTCGATGCAGCCCTGTTCTCGAAAACATCAGCGTACGCTGCTGCTGCCTGTTCCATGAAAGAGGCTGCTTTACTGTCATCTCCTCCGAACAGGCAGTGGTCCGAGATCTTCTCAAGGCGGGAAGGTGAAGGATACAATTCCGATTCCTTCTCCAGAATACGGCCGGCTTTCAGATGAAACTTCCGCAATTCCTCGATAGGAGACATCTCGCTTATCCAGTCTCGGAAAAGAATATGTGAAAAGGAGCCGCCCGATCCTTCCAGGTTGAAAATACGTTTTTCCATGCCGGTCATCAGGCAGTCATCCACCGAATCCACGCCAATCATTGCTTCTATATCCGACCGTCTAAAGCTGCCTCCCAGAACGGATGCCGCCATGGCTACCCTTCTGGCTGAATCTGACATGAACAGCATTCGGGAGATGAACATCTCCCTGATCGAAACAGGTATCTCGGATGCGGGAGCTTTCAGCAGCAGTTCACCGCTACAGCTTTCGATCGAACCGGTTTCGTTCAAATAATCAATCACCTGCTCAAGGAACAGGGGAACTCCTCCTGCTCTGTCCCAGAGAAACTCTACCAGTTTTTCTTCCGGTGATCCGGATCCCAGTTCCTCAACGAAGGTTTTAATGCTGGTCTTAGGCAGTCCATCCAGAAATACGGTATCCGTTCTTATGTAAGATGAAGTATCAGGAAAATCAGGTTCATTACCACCCTCATCAGGTCTTCCTGTAACAATGAACGCCCTTGCTGCAGCGGAAGTACTCTCGATGATCCGCTTTGCGATAAGCAGATCCTCCTCGGAGAACCACTGAACGTTTTCCAGGACGATGACTAACGGATACTGCAGAGCAAGAACGTTAAAAAAGGTTACAAGAGCATGGCTTATTTTCTCTGCCCTCTGCGCGGGTTCAAGTCTGAAAACGATGGACTCTTTATCGAAATTAAGCCCGAGAATGTACTCGAAATAGGGTCTGGCTTCCTCCAGCTCCCTTCGCAAGTTCCTGCATTCCCCCGGAAGTCCGATATCCAGATTAAGAAGGAGTCCTTCCCAGATACTCCCGAACACTCCAAGATTCTGGTCCGGTGCAGCTCCGGGATTAAGGTCGAACCAGCTCTCGAGAAGATCAGAGAATGGAGCCGAACCCGCGGCATTGTCACCTTCTATGAAAATGAAATCCCGCTGCGGGATCGATCTTTCCACTTCAATTACGAGCCGGGTCTTTCCTAGCCCTGGCGGAGCCCAGAGGAACAGTATGCCGTTACTCTCCGTAACCTCCAGGTCGAGAACAAAGCTTACCGCATGCAACAGCTGATGTTCACGTCCCACCATTGCCCCGCGGAAAGGTATCATGGATCCTGTTCTCTGAACCAGCCTGGGATTCTTGAATGCGAATCGATGGCAATCAGCTTCTTTCGAGATGAAATCCCTGAGATAATGCTGACCGATGAGGGGCGAGTACCGAATTCTCCTGCGAGGAATTTTATAAGCTCAGCGTTCGCCCTGCCTGCAAGAGGAGGAGCGCGAAGGGCTATCTTAACCGTATTATCGGCCATCCTTCCTCTTATCCCGGTGACGGATGCTCTAGGAATAACCTTTATCCTTATATGCAGAGTACCGCTTTCCGAGCTCATTGAATACTGGTCGATTTATTCCTCTTTCAGAGGTTTTGCCTCGTCCACATGCATAATTGGAATATCATCCCTGACCTCGTAGATCAGACTGCAGGAATTACATATGAGAACCTCTTCCGGGTCGGTCCTGTATTCCAGCTCTCCTTTACACCTGGGACAGGCGAGAATCTGAAGCAGTTTTTCATCAAGCATAATCCACTCCTAAATAACGAAGATACCCTGTTCAATTATGTTTTCTTCGCTCCCGTCTTCCGCAACCCCGGAGACGGAAACCTCCTCGGAACCTATCATGAAATCAGTATGAACAAGCGAAGAATTGCATCTGGTCTCGCAAAGCTCATCATCCGACATTCTGACTCCATTCTCGATACAATCGGCGTAACCGTTTCCCAATGCGATATGACATGAGGCATTCTCATCGAAAAGAATGTTGTAAAACACCTTTCCACTTCTGAAGATCGGGGAATTCGAACCCACCAGCGCAACTTCTCCAAGAGCCCTGGCACCATCATCGAAATTGAGATACTGCTCCAGTATTGCCCTGTTGGTATCTGCACCGAACTCCACCACCCTGCCGGCACTGAACCTGAACCAGGCTCCCGTAACCTGTGTTCCCAGAACCTCCACCGGGCGGGTAGTTTTTACAAAACCCTCTGTCCGCGATGAATCCGGGGTACTGAATATTTCCTCAGTGGGAATGTTCGGAAAGAACTCTACGCCTTTCTGGCTGGTGCAGCTGCCCCCTGCGAAAACCCTGTTCGGTGCCATTCCTATGAACAGATCAGTATCCGGTCCTGTGAAGTGAATTTTGTCGTATCTGGCTCTATTCAAATGTTCGCATCTTCGCTTGAGTTCTGCATCGTGCGCAAGCCAGGCTCCCGCCGGATCGTCGTTATCAAGACGCAGAATCGGAATAAGTACTTCCCATATTCTTCTTTCCCAGTCTTCATCGCTTCCAAGTACTTTCGCTGCCCAGGTTCTGGTAGGATAAAGACAGACGTTCCATGCGATTCTATTAGCGGAAATGCCCTTCAGGAAACCCTGCATTACCTCCGAGTTCCCTCTGCTTACCAGTCCTACCCGTACGGGATCGGCTCCCTCCATGATATCCGGGAATTCCGGTCCCCTCAGAGATATGCTGCTCCAGCCGTCTTTTAAATAGCAATCGTACATATTCTCAAGGTAGGATGGTGTGAATTTCAGGTAATTGTCATCAAGAGTATTATCGATCCTCAGCCTTCCCAGCTCTGGATCGGAGAACTGCACCGATACAAAGGAAGCTCCTCTTGAATAGGCAGCTTCGGCAAGAACCTTCGCAAAATCACGCTGAATGACTTCGGTACGAATGAGAAGAGGTTGTCCCTCCTGAAGATTGATCGCGGTTTCAATAATCACTTCAGCGTATCTTCTCCTGAGTTCATCAAAATCCATTGTTCGTCTCCATTCAGTTTCAATCAGGTAGTTTCAGAACAGTCCTAGAAAATCCACTCCAAGAGCTCTGTAACTCTCTCCACCTGTTTCGAGAATATCAATAAACTGCAGTGAAATTCTAACCTGTCCGAAACTCTCCCAGTAGATCTCACCGCTCAGGAATCCACCATTGTTGTCAAAACGGACTGAATCAGCTTGATCCGTCGCGAAATCGTACTCCAATGCCAATCCGAACCCGCCGGGAAGAGCTTTATTCATACCGGTCCAGACACCGACATGAATCAGTTCTCTAACGTCGGCGCTCATTCCAAAATGAAAGGCCATATCACCACCGAACGAAAGGAAGTTCTTGCTGAATACAAGATAGATATCCCTCGCAGATCTCCGGTACGAAGATCCGGATCGGATCGCTTCAGGTTCATTATCGAATCCCAGCAAAGCTCCGGGAAAGGATTCGGTTTCATCCAGGAATCTGAATCGCGCTTTCAGATACAGATGATGGAACCATGTTGGACTGTTAAGCCCAGTGATATTCCATCCTCCATATCCAAGCCCGACTGCGAATCTTGGAAAGATGCCTGTCATAAGTGAAAACCTCAAACCATCATCGGGAAACGTATTCATGGAAAAGTGATACGTTCGGGGTGCGACAATACCCGCAGTAGGCTCCCTTACCAGTCTCATAAGTTCTCCGGATACTGCTTCCCCTGCGGATGCCGCAAGAAGACCCATAATTAGAATACACCTGATAATCATATTCGAGGCCCCTTCCCCCTTGAAAGGATCACAGAATCCGTGCCGAGAAGTTCCCTCAGACTCTCAATCAATTCACAGCCGGGAAATACCCTGATCGACCTTGACAGTCCCTTTACCCTCCAGCCCGACTTATGTCTGATATCTACAATAACGTCTCCTCGGCCACTGCTTGTTTTCATGTAATCAACTGCCTTCCGCAGCAATTCAATTCTCGGATTGTTTCCGTCAACGATTATTGTAATCCCTGCTTTGAGCTGCAGTTTTATACTGTCAAGAGAGTATACTCTTCTCGCGCTGAAACGGCTGTCCCCCCTTCTCCTTGATACTTCTCCATCCATAAGTACCAGTTTGCCAGGTTCAAGAAGATCAGAGTATTTCAGCAGTGCATCGTTGAATACTACTACTTCACCAGTCCCGGTTCTGCCCTCCATGAGCACGAAAGCCATATCACCACGCTTCGTTGGTATTATCTTCTTCTGAATAATCATTCCAGCTATGGTCACAACAGCTCTTTCGCTTCTTCCAGCTTTTTCCACCGGATCGGTTGAGAAGCTGTCTATTTCATCTGAATACATCTCAAGAGGGTGTCCAGTCATATAAAATCCCAGAAGTGATTTCTCGATTGAACAGCGATGCTCAAGTGAGAACTCCTCCTTCTGCTCTAATATCGGCTCGTTCTCCTTTGAATCATCTTCATCGTTTCCGGCACCCTGAAACAATGACATCTGTCCGGCTTCCCTGTGTCTTCTCGCCGCAGCTCCATAATTAACAGCCTGATCAATCGAATCGAATAGCGATGCTCTGTTAACTCCGAAGCAGTCCATGGCTCCGGCACCGATGAGTGATTCCAGTGTTTTTTTGTTCACATCTCCGTTGTCAAGCCGCGTGCAGAAATCAAATATACTCCTGTAATCACCATTCTTAAGCCTCTCTTCGATTATTGCCGAAGAGGGACCCTCACCTACATTCTTAATCGCCGATAAAGCGTAGATGATCCTGAAGCTGTCGTCTACATCAAAGACCACAGAACTCGCGTTAACCGACGGCGGGTTTACGGTAACACCTATTCTGATGCATTCATCAATGATCCGGGTTATTCTTTCTATCTTACCTATCTCACTTGTAAGGCAGGCAGCAAGGAATTCGGATGGATGATGAACCTTCAGCCATGCCGTCCAGTATGCAAGGGCCGCGTAACAGACAGCATGTGATTTGTTGAATCCGTAACCGGCGAATTTCTCAATAAGATCGAATAATTTCTTTGCGGTTTTCTTGTTAACGCCTCTGTTAACTGCTCCTGTTGTGAATTTCTCCCGCATCTGGGCCATTACTTCGGGATTCTTCCTCGACATAGCCACTCTGAGTGTATCGGCTTCTACCATAGACATACCCGCAAGAACATTCGCAATCCTCATTACCTGTTCCTGATAGATGATTACACCGTATGTTGGAGCGAGAACATCCTCCAGGTCGGGGTGGAGATAGGTTATTCTGAAATCCGCGTCATCCGATTCAATACCCTTTTTATTGTCTGCGTAAAGATCTATCATGTCCATTGATCCGGGGCGGAAAATAGCCACGGCCGCTATTACATCGTCGAAGCAGCTTACATTGATCTTTCTGAGAGCTTCACGCATGCCGGAGCTTTCAAGCTGAAATACACCTGCTGTTTCTCCTTTTCGGATTATTGCGAATGTTTCAGGATCATTGAAGGGCAGTTCGGTTACTTCCAGTCCAGGATTATTTCGGAGAATAAGTTCCTGAGCTCTGTGTATAACGGTTACATTGCGAAGCCCCAGAAGGTCGAGTTTCAGAAGACCGATCTTTTCTGCGCTCTTCTTTTCATACTGGGTTGTAATACCTTCTTTTGCAGAATATAGCGGAACGTATTCCCGGAGATTGCCCGGAGCGATTATCACACCGGCAGCATGCACACCGGAATGCCTTGCCAGATTCTCCAGTATGTATCCGTAGTCGAAGAGTTTTTCTATTTTCTTCTCGTCCTTAACTCTCCGGGAAAGCTCCGGTACGCTGTTTACTACCTCGGGAAGCGGTGCGCTCGGATCCGGAGCTGACGCGACCAGCTTCGCCAGGGCATCACCCTCCGGGACGCTGAAGCCCATGACCCTTGCAACATCGCGAACCACTGATCTGTTTCGAATCCTGCTGAAGGTTATCAGCTGACAGACGTTCTCCCTGCCGTACATCTCAATGATGTGATCAATGATCTCGCCCCTGCGTTCACAACAGACGTCAAGGTCGATATCCGGCATTTCCTTTCTCGCGGGATTAAGAAAGCGTTCGAAACTCAGATCGTAATCAAGGGGGTTAATACCGGTGATATCAAGCGCATAGGAAACAAGACTTCCGGCCGCGGAACCTCTTCCCGGTCCTACTGGTATGTTTCTGGACCTTGCCCACCTCATAAACTCCGACACTATAAGGAAATATCCGGGAAAGCCCATATCTCCGATGATTCCCAGCTCGTAATCGAGTCTTTCCAGTTCATGGCTCTGGGGCTCTCTCGCAAGACGACTGTTCAATCCTTCGTAGGAAAGCTTACTCAGGTATTCCTGCATGTCGTGCTCCCCCTCGGGAAGGGGGAATTCCGGCATCAGGACATCTCCCTGAGTCAGCACAAAATCACATTTCTCAGCAAGTTTCACAGTATTAGTGACTGCCTCAGGGATCCAGCTGAAAAGCTTCTGCATTTCGAGTGGTGTTTTTACGTAGAATTCTGAAGTTTCAAAACGCATCCTGCCCGGGTCATCCAGATTTTTCCCCGTTTGAATGCACAGGAGCACCTCATGCGCTTCGTGATCCGATTTCCTCAGGTAGTGAGCGTCATTGGTTGCCGCCACCTGTGCCTCTGTTTCTTTTGCAAGTTCGGCAAGCAGGGGCAGAACGCTCTTCTCATCATTAAGTCCGTGGTCCATGAGCTCAATAAAGAAGTTATCCCTACCGACAATATCCTGGTAAAAACGTACTGCTTCAATTGCTTTCTCTTTTCGACCCGCAAGGAGATGCTGAGCCACTTCCCCCTGAAGACAGGCTGAACCTATCAGCAGACCTTCGCTGAACTCCGCCAGAAGTTCCCTGTCTATTCTGGGTTTGTAATAGAAGCCATCGATATAGCCGGCGGATGAAAGCCTGGAAAGGTTACGGTATCCGGTTTCATTCCTTGCAATAAGTGTAAGATGATACCTTTTACTGTTCCTGCTTCTGTCGGTCATGGATGGATAGGCAAGATAGGCTTCCATTCCCAGCACAGGATGAATATCTCTATCAGCCATCCTGTCAAAGAACTGAACCGCTCCGAAGAGGCTGCCATGATCGGTTACTGCAACGGAATTCATTCCGTTCTCGGTGAGATACGCTGCCAGGCGGTCAAATCTGATGGCGCCATCAAGAAGGCTGTATTCAGAATGCAGGTGAAGATGAACGAAATCGACAGCTTTGCTCATCCGGACAGATCCGTTTTCCCCGCCTCTGAATCTTTTTCGCAATCTTCATACATGCGGTCAAACTCCCGCTGCTCTTCCCGCTCAGCCCTGTCGATCAGATCCTCTCCGTCTTTTCTGTATTTCAGAATAACATAGATCAGAGTCCAGGCGGACGAGTAACTGGACAGGAAATACGATACGATTATCAGTAACATGGCGGTTCCGGAAATACCTGCAAGAATACCTGCTAAGCCTGACCACGCCTGAACATCTCCCTGCTGCCCAAGTAATCCCGCGAAAAAGGGAAGCGCCTCCGGTGCCAGCAGCTGCGGGCCTGATGACAATGCAGCGACCAGCCCGCCGTCTCCAGCGCCGGCAGAAACCGAAAGAGAGAGAAAGCTTACAGCAACAGATGATAGCAGCAGGAAGGCTGCTCCACCGAGCACGATAACCAGAATCGACAATAGCCAGTAAAGACACAGCCGCCATGACTGGGATGTAAGTGTTGAGAATACTTCGAAGACCGATTCAAATGAATCTCCCCCTGTGCAGGCCGTAATAGCCGGCAAAAGTTTCAGGGACAGGATCAGTGCAGATAAAGTCAATACCCCTAGCAGCATGACACCCCAGAGAGGTATGGAAAGAAGTGAAGCTGCAATAGGACCGGCGGCAGGTATCCTGGATATCAGACCAGTCAGGGCACCGGCGCCGTAAATAAGGAGGAGTGTCACTACAAGCAATAGTGGAATCGAGATCAGTGGTGCTGAGTGCTCTTTTGCAAAATCAGCCGCATCGGAAGTTGAGAAGAATTCATCTCCCCGGAGCTGCTGGAATGTCATCTTCGATACCATTAACGATCCGCGCATAAGCACATAGATTATCAGCACAACACCAGCTGCCAGAAGAATGACCGGTACGGGGTCCATCCAGAAGAGGGATCCGGGCAGCGGAAGAAGGCGGCTCTGGCTCCATTTGGATGCAAGATCGCAACCCGCAGCGAAAAAACCCAGGTAGACAAAGAAGTCCCATATGACCCAGGAGAGAACAAGTGTTTTAAAGAAGATCCAGATCTTCCGCAGGCTGAAACCGTACCTCGTGCATGCAGGAATATCTTTTACAGTGAAACTCAGTTCTTCAGGCAAATCAGCTCCCTCCGGTAAACAAGCTATTCATCGATGAATAATACTATCTGTCGTCCTTTTTCGGTAGGCCAGAGTGAGTCCCAATACATGTGAGGCTCCCGAATCCAGCAGCACTCCAGCGGCGCTGTCAATGGTGCTGCAGGTTGTTGCCACATCATCCACAAGCCAGATATCCGCTCCGCCGGGTATTCTGCACCGGCCCCTCATATGAAAAATGCCAGCGACGTTCTGTCTTCTCTGAGATGGTGACAGGCCAACTTGCGAGGGGCTGTCATCCTTAACAAGAATATCAAGGCTTCTGCAGCCTGACATGGATGCCAGTTTTGCAGTAATCAGAGCAGCCTGATTGTACCCCCGCTCCCTTTTTCTTTTTCTTCCCGCTGGAACAGGCACAAGGATATCACCCGGACCTGGAAGCTTCATCGAATACTGCATAAACACACCAGCAGCCGCTTTAGCCAGATGCTTCTCACCATTGAATTTCAACCTGACAACAATCTCCCCTGGAAGCCCCCTGTACATAACTGCTGAATAAACAGGGACGCCGGTCATTCCAGTTCCCTGAAGACCGGAAGGATTTCTGAAAGGAGAACCGGTGCTGCTCCAGTGAATCTCGCTGCATTGATCTATTCGAAGCTCACACCAGGGGCAAAAAAGAGCACCATCAACCAGGCTGGAGCCGCATGCAGGGCATACTTTCTTCAGGAAGAGGCTGAGGATATTCTTCGATAGCGGAGATATAGCCATATACCAAGCAGAATGGAGGAGACAAGCATTAAAAGGCTGATAAACTGGTTATCGGTAATCCCGGATCTGCCTGCTATTGAACTGAACCCGAAAAGCAGATTCGGCTCGTGATCGAAATACCGGAACTCCTCTATACCAAACCTTGTAACCCCGTATAATCCTGTGAAGAATGCAAATATGAAACCCGGAAAATGCTTTCGCCGATCTGCAAAGAGCAGCACGATTATTATGAACAACCCTGCCAGTGAGCTGTAAAGTTGAGTAGGATGAATATGAGCACCAGGCAGAATACCTGTACCTGAGTAAGGCATGGCAGAATTGGGAAAAGTGATCCCAAGGGAACATGATGTTTCAGAACCGAAACAGCAGCCGTTGAAGAAACATCCTATTCTTGTTACGAAGATTCCCAGCGCAAATGATGGAATAACAGCATCAGACAGTTTCCAGACGGGAAGTTTCTTCCTCCAGACTGTATAGAACCCGACTGCTACCGCAAGAATAACACCGCCAAGCATACTCAGGCCGTAAAGGCCCTTCCATATAGCAATGACATCCAGCCAGTGTCCCTGAAATTCAGGTACGTGTGTAATAACATAGAAAAGGCGTGACCCGACGATCGCGGCTATCATTAAACGTACTCCAAGATCGTACACATCGTTCTTCTGTACACCCGCCGCTTCTCCTCTTCTGGCGGCCAGCCATAGCCCGAGAACAAAGGAGATGGCAAGTGCAAGCCCGTAGGAATTTACTGGAAGGGAACCGATTTTGAACAGTATAGGATGCATTAAGGGAACCTCCATGATAGTTCTTCTGCGATAGGAGAATCTAAACCCTTGTAACGAGTCTGTCACCTCAACAGCATCTGCTACCCAGGGGAATTCCATATTCATAGTAAATATATGTTTACTTATTAAGTCAAGAGAGCTCCCATTGACCAGGGAAAAAGATAAATACATTTTCAGTTATGAAATTCTTTTGGAGTCCAGAAAAGTCAGTATAATCATTGTTGAAACACAGGAATGGGAAAAATGAGAATACGCGAAGCCAATCGTTCTGATCTACCAGAAATCGTAGATCTTTGGAAAGAGTTCATGGATTTCCACCGGAATCTTGATCATTTCTACACTCGTTCAAAGGACGGGCCAGATAATTTCCATAGGCATCTCGAGGGGCAAATAGAATCTGACGATGCTGCTTTGTTAGTGGCTGAAGAGTCAGGAAGAATAATTGGCTATGCAAAGATTGATATTTCCCAATATCCACCGGTATTCGAGGTGGATAAATACGGTTTGATATCTGATGTTGCAGTAGCGGAGGAATATCGAAGAAAAGGAATTGGTCAAGCTCTTTACAAAGCATCAACCAAATGGTTTGCCGATAAAGGTGTTACAAGAACTGAACTTCGAGTAGCAAATGTAAATAATGTCGCTCGCGGGTTCTGGAGTAAGATGGGTTTCAAACCTTACATGACGACAATGTTCAAAGAGGAAAATTAAGTTTCAACAAACAAATACAGCAGAACGGCGTTAAAGGTAAATACAAACGCTTCTTGTCTGCTGATTTGAAGTGTTGTTATCTCTCAGAAGGAAAAAAACGAGAATCTTATGCCTGAAATTGACAGAAATCAAATAGGTGTGGCTTTCGATATGCAGGGCTGTCCTAATCGATGTCGGCATTGCTGGCTTGGACCCGCTAACGGTCCTACTCTTTCTGAACAAGACATCCGATGGGGGACATCTCTGTTTCGAAATTTCATTGCTAAAGGGAATACGCCCATCAAGAAATTATCGATCGCAACATCGTTCCGCGAGCCAGACTTGCGTGATGACTATCGAAAACTCTACGATCTTGAAGCAGAACTGGGAGACGGAAAACCTGATCGATATGAACTACTCAGTATCTGGCGGCTTGCGAGGGATGATTCCTATGCCCGGTGGGCCGAATCTATCGGGCCTGATACATGTCAAATATCATTTTTCGGTTTGCGGGAAACGAACGATTGGTTTCATCGCCGCAAGGGAGCATTCGACGATGCACTTATTGCCAGCGAGCGATTGCTCGATGCTGGTATGAAGCCGCGATGGCAGATTTTTTTGACTACGAAACTCTTTCCTGAGCTGAATGGGTTACTTGTACTAATCGATAAACTCAGGTTGAGACAGCGTGTTCAAGATCTGGGTGATGAGTTTCAGTTATTCATTCATCTGCCGGGGCCGGATCATGAAGCTCGGAAAATTGAAAATCTCAGACCCACGATCGAGCAGGTGATCAATTTACCGGAGGTCATTCTGGAGTCGACAAGAAAGTATTTATCAAACGATGTGCTCTGGCAAAGCGAAGAAACCTTATACTCCAAGATTCTTAATGATGGAAATATGAATATCAAATATACACTGCCCGAGGTTCTTTGGTTTTTCGTGCGCAGCAATTGGGACATCTTCGCGAATATTGGAACACTTGAAGACTGGTGGTGCCTTGGGAATCTCAAACGAGACAGTGTTGAAACAATCATTCATCGTTTTGAGAACAACGACACCCCGGGATTGAAATCTCTTGCGCACAAGTTACCTGCGGAACTCACAAGGCAGTACGGCATTCCGAACAGCCATAGAGTATACTCAAGCAAAGAAGATCTGCTTTCCCTATACAGAGGAAGGCATTGCGAGAAGGAATGGAAAAGGAGATAACAATGGAAAGAGTTACCGGGATCGGTGGATTATTTTTCAGGTCAAAAGATCCAGAGGGAAACGCAATAGAGCTATGGGAACCCAAGGTGTGATCATTCGTCTAACAAAACAGATGCATTCGGTCGGTGGTTCCAAAGTTAAAAAAGAATGAGAGAGAAAACAATTGATCTCTTTTGATCAGTATTAAATGCAGTAGAGGAATATGAGCATTACACTGGGTCACGACTTCGCCGCTGCAAGCGGTTCGAGCAGAATTGATTGCCATTGGATTGGTTACCGCTTCGATGCAGAACATGGTTTCACGCCGCAGGACGGAGAGAGTTGGATTGGACAAAGTGACGGAGGCCAAAGCCATACCCTGATGAGTCAGCGCGGATGGATGACCGGAATCTGGCGCACGGATTCTTGTGTTTGGGTCTGCGAGTCAGCTGGCCGTGTATACATGAATCCCTCTTTTGAAGCTCGTGCCGAGCCATGGAATACTTTCAAGCTCAAGGCCACGCTTCAGGGGATTTGGGGCCTTAACGACGAACTCGTGTTTACCTGGGGTATCCGCGCAGGGGCTCCGGTGGCTTTTCTATTTAGCGGGACCGAATGGGTCGAGATCGACTCGCCCGGGCTCATCGGCAGCATTCGTGGAATCCGGAACGACTTAATTTATGCGGTTGGCCAGCGTGGTCTTATCGCCCGCTGGGACGGTCACACCTTCAGTGTCGTTCACGGCCCGACAGATGGGAACCTCTCCGATGTCTTTATAGTTTCAGAGGACGAGATGTACGCCTGCGGTACCAATGGCCACCTGCTCCAAGGAACAGTATATGGCTGGGAGGAACTGCTCAGGTTCGACGGCATGCTTCACTGTGTCACCAAATGGAACAACATGGTTTGGGTGGGCGCGGGAGCGGACGGGCTCTTCGTACTGCAGAACGACGAGCTCAAACTCCTGAAACAAACCGTAAAGGCCGAAAGATTCGATACACGCGAGCTTCTCTTGATCACCGCACCTAATGCGCTCGTCCACACGGAAAACGGAGCTGATTTCACGGCCTTATTTGTGAGTCTCTTCGAGGAACTCACGTCTGGCGATCCACCTTCCTGGCGGCCATAGCCAATTTCGATCATGTGGCAGCGGTCATCAACAATTAACTGCACCTGACCGCCAGAGCCAGCAGATGTGTTCAAGCGTAAGGTTTATATAGGGAGCGAATCAATGCCGGATCTGATTTTCGTTCGAGTTCATGCAATGCCTTGTGTCAATCGATGCTGGCACTGCTTCTGTAATGGCAGCTCTGAAGGTGATTTCATGGATGAGAGTATTATTCTGAAAGTTCTTGATTACCTGGGGAGAACTCGCGAAGAAGTACGGTGACCCGCAAAGTGACTTGATTTATCATATCACCGATCTTGCAGGACGAAAATGGGCAGAGGCTTACTTGAAAGATTGCTTCAATGCAACAAAGGAAACCTGACAACTGCATCAACTGGAGGGAATATTCTATCCAAAGCATTAACCAGCCGGTTAAGCAAAGTGTTCACAACCAAAGAATATAGATCTTGATATATGTCGTACAATGTAATATATTGTATTACATATAACTACACATACATATGGAAGGTGCAAAAATGAGTATTGCCGTGTCTGTCAGGCTTCCTGAAAAACTAGCAGCGGAATTAAGCGAGGTTGCAAGGATATCTGAACGATCCAAATCCTTTCTTATTCAAAAAGCGCTGGAAGCCTATCTGAATGATCAGGCTGATTTACAAATTTCTATTGATCGACTTCATGATCCAACCGATTCTGTGATTTCTCTTGAGGATATGCGATCCGAAATTGACCTATAGTATTACTTTCAAGAAATCTGTAAGTAAGGATCTTAAGAAGATAGACAAATCAGAAGCTGACAGAATTCTGACTAAATTAGCGGCTGAGTTACCGGACAAGGCGGATTCTCTCCCAGAACTCAAGGGCAAATATTCCGGATTGAGGAAATACCGTATTGGAGACTACAGGATCGTTTTTGCGCTTGTAAATAGTACAATATTGATTACTCGCATCCGTCACCGCAAAGAAGCTTATCGGAATTGACAAGTCTGTTGCTCCGATTTCCTGAAAGCTATACTTCCCGCCAATACATTCCTGCATTGAGTACAAGGCCGAAAAGAAACAGCACTGTTACGAGCTGGCTGCCGCCGTAGCTGATGAGCGGAAGCGGAAGGCCTGTTACAGGCATTATCCCCAGGGTCATTCCCACATTAACGAAAACATGTATGCCGATATAGGCAGCGGTTCCAGCTGCCACAAGAGAATTAAACGGGTTCACGGATTTCCTGGCGGCACTTACCATTCTCCAGAAAAGTATGAAAAAAGCTGTGAGCAGTATCAGACACCCGATAAAACCCATCTCCTCAGCCCAGACGGAGAAAACAAAATCCGTGTGCCTTGCAGGCAGAAAGGCAAGCTCCTTCTGTGCACCCTGAAGAAAGCCCTGACCGGACAGTCCGCCAGAGCCCACTGCAACTTCAGACTGTATGATATTCCATCCGGAACCATGGGGATCATTTGAGGGGTTCAGGAATGTAATCAGTCTCGATTGCTGATAGGGTTTTAGCATCTTCCAGGCCATCGGAGTAAGAGCAGCCACAATAGAATTACCTCCCATGAATGCTATCCACATGGGAACTGCATACTTACGTCTGTAAAGTATTATTGTGAGAATTATCATGAAACCAAGCCAGAGCAGAATGTTCATTGAGGATACTGCTGCCAGAATCGGGCTTACCAGAAGTATTATCCATCCGACCCCGTAGCCAGCCCAGATGAACATTGCCAGAACGATAAGCAGCATCGAGACCGCGGTACCAAGATCAGGCTGCAGAGCGGTCAGAACAACTGCAGGAACTACAGTCAGAAAGATCAGGGTTTCTCCGAATTTTCTTGGTCTTACTTTCTGTGATGCGAGCCACCAGGCAGTCATAAATATAAGCCCTGCTTTTGCAATCTCAGACGGCTGCACATGAATGGGACCGATTGCCAGCCATCTGTTCGCGGGGCCGCTTCCTATGAAAAGGGTTAGAAGAAGAAGCAGACAAATAAATGCATAAGCAATTGGTGATATTTCTTCCAGTCTTCTGAGGGAGATAATGGTTCCCACGAGAAACGCGAGCAAACCGATTATGGACCATGTAAGCTGCTTATCGAACAGACCGCTTTCGGAAATAACCGTTGAAGCAGAAAATACAGCAGCCAGACCTATCAGGAAAAGCACCAGAAGTGCTATCAGATAAATCACATCCGGTCGGTCTCTTCCTATCAGATCAATCACTCCCCTCGAAGTAACTCAGAAGTATATCCCTTGCCACAGGTCCCGCAATTACCCCCCCATGTCCGCCATGTTCTATAAAAACGCAAATGACAACAGGTTCAGGTTCACGGGTAAAACCAACAATAATTGCGTGATCTTCACCGGAGCACTCGGCAGTTCCGGTTTTTCCCCAGAAATCCCATGGGAAATCCGAAAATACTGTGTGAAGAGTTCCCCTCCTGGACTCGATTACCTGCAGCATTCCCTCTGTTACGACATCGAATGCGGTATCATCGCAGGCTTTCGGCGGGAAGAAGGGCTCTCTCTGTTCTCCCTGCAGAACTAAACGCGGCAGCGGCATCTGTCCTCTCGAAGCGATTACCCCCGTCATTGCCGCCATCTGCAAAGGTGTGGACAGAAGCTCCCCCTGGCCAATTGAAACATTGAGAAGATTACCCAATCCCCATCCACCAGGTCCGTAGGTGCTGTTGAGGTAGTCCGAATCCGGTACAAGGCCGCTTCTTTCATCCGCAAAGATTTCCGTAAGGCGTGAACCGAGACCGAAGAATTCTGCGTATTCGGCAAGTTCGTCAAGTGACCCCAGCTGTGCTGTTCGGTAGAAGAATACATCGCACGACCGCGCAAGTGCCGAGATGATGTTCAACCTTCCATGGGCAGTCCAGCATCCGAATTCAGTGTCCCCGAGAATAAGTGAGCCGTAACATGGCGCAGGCATTGTATTCTCGCTGATCAGTCCCTCTGCAAGAAGCCAGTAAGCAGTAACGATCTTGAAGGTGGAAGCCGGTGGGTAGGATGCTGTCCAGGCTCTGCAGTACAGGGGGTTCGCTGTATTTTGTATAAGGGCGTCCCACTCATCCTGTGATATTCCCCTTGAGAACATGTTCGGATCGAACGTAGGGGAAGAGACTGCACAGAGAATATCTCCGTTCACATAATTGACAATAACTACTGCTCCTGGCAGTGCTGTTTTCTCTAATTGCTCAAGTGCTGTTCGCTGAAGCTCCGCATCAATTGTAATAATAACGTTCGTACCCGGCAGGGGTTCATCGGAACCAGTTCCCCTGTATTCCTCAACAACTCTCCCCATAGCATCCACAACTTCACGGTGCAATCCAGGGCTTCCGCGTAACACTTCGTTAAGGTTGAATTCGATTCCGGTTCTCCCGGTTATTTCTCCTCTGTAGGATTCAGGATCGTCCGAGAGCCCGACGTATCCGATGATATGACAGAATTCCTCAGGTCTGTGATACCGCCTCTGAGGAGCAACATCAATAAGAACACCTGGAATACGATAGATGTATTCTGCAATGGAGCTTACATCGTCCACACTCATACTTGCCTGCAGCACAACAGGTTTATGGGGAACAGAGGAGGCCTGATCGAGAATACTGGACAGAGCTTCTTCCGGAATACCCAGCAGAGAAGCGACCTGCCCGGTGTTCGCGCTGTCAAATTCCGATGGTACAGCGGTTACAATGAAAGATGGCCTGCTGTCAGCGAGAACCACTCCGTTCCTGTCGCTTATCAGTCCGCGTGGTGCTGGCTTCGTTATTACCCTGATATGGTTTTGACTGGATAGTCCTCTGTAGTAATCTCCTTTGACGATCTGGAGGTAGAAAAGCCTTCCCCCGAGTATCATAAAGAGAAGCAGTGTCATTAACATGAATGCCAGTGATGACCATTGCTTCTCTTTCCTCAGCATGAACTTATCCTGTGACTTTTCTGGATTTCATGCCCGAAATCCATTCGGTTACAATGAGGATCAGTGCTCCGCTGATCACTGTCAGGACTACTCTCGGAATGACAAGAAGAAGTACTGAACTGAAACCGGAACCAAGTGGTCTTGAAGCAATAAGTATGAAAATCGTATCGGAGACCAATACCGCTATGGCCGTCATACTGAGGAGGTAGCCTTTCCCCTCTCCGGATGAAAGCTTACTGAAAGCTTTTGCCGCATACATCCCTGCAAGGAAAGCAAGGGATGATGAACCCGGAGGCTGGTGAAGAAGGAGATCAAGACAAAGGCCGGACCAGAAAGCTCCGTTCACCGCCCACATTCTTTCGTAATTCTCCGATAGATAGATGAGTAGAAAAGGTACAAGAGAGGGAGCAACAAATACTCGGCCAGCTGTCAGTTCCAGTAGAAACTGAATAATTACCACTACAGCCAGTAAGAATATTCTAGCTTTCAAATTACACCTGAAATCCGGTCATGATACCGTTGTTAACTATTCCATATCGATGCTGTGGGAAATCTCCGGAAGGAGTATGAGAACCTCTCCAGTGCCCTCAAAATCTACTGCGGAAGCCACGCTGAACCTCAGAGCGAGACCCGCCTCACCAGTTGAGATACCCGTTACCCTCCCGGCCAGAAGTCCATCGGGAAAGACTCCACCGTATCTTGAAGTGAGAACCTGGTCACCTGTTTGCACTTCACTTGTCAGGTCAACATGAACAAGACTAAGCTCGCCGCTCGACGTTGACTGAAGGATTCCGTAAGCCCCCGATGGCCAGGTCACACAGCTCACATTTACGGAAGGATTGGTAATGGGAAGTATCTCGCTGGTGGCTTCCCCCACTGAACTTACAATCCCCACAAGACCTTCGGAGGATATGCAGACGGAATTTTCAAGAATACCGTCCTTTCTGCCCTGGTCAATAACCATGGTTCCGGTGACCAGCCCTTCGGAACGGTATAGAATCCTTGCAGGTATAGCGTTTCTGTTATCCGTCCGTGTAATTCCCAGCAGTGTTCTGTACTGATCAGCTTTAACAACTTCCTCTCTGAGAATCGAATTCTCAAGCATCAGCTGCATGATATCGTTTCTTAGTTTATCCTCGGTAGGTGAATTGGTCCCGCTGAAGATAACCTCGCTGAACCTTGCCCCCAGCCAGCTGCCCAACCCGCCAAGAAGAACAGGGCCTAGTATCAGCAGAATCAATGATATTAGAATGTAAGATACGAATCTTCTGTTCTTTCCATCAATCCGGCCAGCACTCTTTTTTACTGAAGTAATCATTACGCTACTGAATGAGAAGGTTACGGTACCGATAGATATCTTCAAGTATCAGGCCGGCACCCAGCACAGTACAGGAAAGCGGATTATCCGCAACTCTGATCGGCAGCCCTGTTTCACTCATAAGAAGTTTGTCCAGTCCTCTCAGAAGAGCTCCTCCGCCTGTCAGAACAATTCCACGTTCAACTATATCGCTGGCGAGCTCGGGAGGAGTTTTCTCGAGACCGTGCCTTACAGCATCTACTATCGTTGCAATTACTTCCTTAAGGGCGTTTCTTATATCCTCTGAGCTAATCATATACGTTTCGGGGATTCCGTTTACGAAGTCAAGTCCGCTGACTTCGTACTCTTCGTCATCATCCTCCAGTACAGTTCCCATCCTTATCTTGACCAATTCAGCGGTCCTCTCGCCGATAAGGAGGCTGTACTTCTTTTTCAGGTACGCTGATATCGCCTCATCGATCTCATCACCGCCGATCCTTATGGAATTGTTGGCAACGATCGAGGACAGGCTGATCACAGCAACTTCAGTTGTTCCACCACCGATATCTACAATCATATTACCGGCTGCTCGTTCAACGAGAATTCCTACACCTATAGCTGATGCAAGAGGCTCGGATACAAGAAGAACCTCCCTTGCGCCTGCCCTTTCCAGAGCAGTTCTCACAGCTGATATTTCAACCTCCGTAATGCCGCTGGGCACGCATACGAGTATCCTGGGTCTCATTGATATTTTACGTGTTTTTGCCATACTGAAGAATTCTCTCAACATGGCCATTGTAGCGGTGGCATTGGTAATTACGCCATCCTTCAGTGGTTTCAGAGCATGTAGAGCCATTCCGGTACGCCCAAGCATTACTTTTGCGTCGTTCCCGACAGCAACAAGTTCACCACTTTCGCGATCAATAGATACAACACTGGGTTGCTCCAGTACAATACCCTTGCCCTGAATATATATGAGTGTATTTGCGGTTCCCAGGTCTATGGCCATTGAATTTGACAATAGAGTACCGGGCTTTCTTCCGAAAATACTGCTTAATGTTCCGGAGATACTCATTTACCCTCCCGTAAACTGTATATTAACTCATTGAATTTTAAACATACAGGCTTGCGTCAACTCCAGATTCAGACAGTTGCAATATACTAAAGAATCCTGACAGTTAACAGGTGGGATAATATGTTAACATTATCTTCGATCAGGCTCCAATTCAGGTTGCCAGAATGGAGCCAAGTCAAGTGTATCTATGGGAATCGGAACTGCCATTTCCCATATACCCCCCCAGGGTACCACAGAAGTATTTATATCTGTTAACTCAAGTTCTACCGCGTTATTGTTGATTCTTGTACTCCAGCTCCAGGGCCAGGAGTTGTATTCATCGTGCGGTGAAGAGGCTTTGATTGTAAATTCTCCGTTTTTCCACTTGCATTCTGAGGGGAAAATATCACCGTCCTCCATTGAAAGAACCATCCGGTCTACCGTATCGCATACGCAGAATACCCACTGGATACTTTCCCCCGATACCGATGCGCTGCCTGTTATCTCCCATGCTTCCATTACGAGGGGATAACCAGTTCTGAGAAGATGAAGGAGATTGGTAACGGAGATCGTTCCACCGCCAGTACGAAGACCTCCGGGCATGAAGGAGGCATATTCGTCCTGTGGCATATAGATCAGCATACCTGTTGAATCTCCCTTAATGGAGATGACAGGTTTACCGTCAGGACCGTAAAAATCTCCTCTGAGCAAACCTTCCTCAGCATGACCCCAAAGCACAAAAGGACCCCTTGCAACCAGATTACTTCCCTCCAGCCTGGCATTACCTCTGAGCTGAAAGCTGCCTAGTTTTTCCCAGCCGAAAGCTATCCTGCTTGCGTAAAGTTCGCTCTGCCTGAGCATGGATTCCTGCGTTACTGTACCGCAGGAAAGAAGAATAGAGATTGAAATTGCAGTAAGGAGAGTCTTAAGCAGCATTATTCAGTTGCTATACCGTACTTCTCTTCAAGAGCGATTATCCGTTTTTCGAAGCGGTACTCTTTCTGAAACTTCGCCTTGCGGGAAAGAAGCTGCTTGTTGTCCGGCACTTTTTCAAGAAGTTTTTCAAGCATCAGCAATGCTTTCTTTCTGTTGCCCTCTTTAGCCTCAGTATCTATCTTTTCAATCAGTTCACTAAGCTTAGCCACTTGTTCTACCTCCTGCTATAATCTCTGCAAAGGGATATGAAATCCTTAACATTCTCAAGCTCAATATTAAATCCATCTTCTGTTCCTCCGAGGGGAACAGCTTCAATACTCCTGCCATGATAGTCGGTTCCGCCTGTCACAACAAGCTCGAATTCCCGCGAAAAGCTCTTAAGCATTGCAATCGTTGAAGCGGTATGTGATGGATAGTAGACTTCGATTCCCACCAATCCATGCCCCTTCATTCTCATGAAAAGATTCCTGAGCTTTTTGCTGTCCATATCAATATATCCTGGATGAGCCATTACAGGCAATCCGCCTGTTTCCAGAATGATCTCAATAGCTTTGAAAACTGAAAGTCTGTCTCTTTCAACGTATGCACTTTTCCCTTTTGCGAGGAAACGACCGAAGGCTTCATTCAAACTTCCTACATATCCGGCATTTAACATTGCTTCGGCTATATGCGGCCTCCCCACAACATCGCCTAATGCGATAAGCTGTACTGCTTCCATTTCAATATGAATACTGCTTTCTGCAAGTTTCGCAAGTATTCTCGGATTCCTTCGGGAACGGCCTCCCTGGACGTAAGCAATAGCCTTCCCGAGGGGGTGTGATCCACTTGTCAGAAGCGGGATCTCAACACCCGGGAAATAGCCCAGCAGATGGGCAGAAAGTTCCTTCTCCTCAAGATCAACGCTCAACTCAATCCCGGGTATGAATTCCATCTCAAATTTCACTGCGGCCGCAGCACCTTCGGGAATTCCATCCAATGTATCGTGGTCTGTTATCGAAATCACCGAAAGGGATTTCTCGCTTGCCATTGCCACAAGTTCAGCTGGAGGCCTTGTGCCATCAGAAGCGGTACTGTGGATATGAAAATCTACTCTGGCCATATGCTGTTTCCTCCGGAAGCCTGAATATTACTCGCTCTTAAACACCATGCAACACTATCTGTTTACTTCCGCACGGAGATTCGGTAAATATATTCATGCTGCATCTGAAATAGTATCAGCAGCCGGGTACCTAAAAGTTGACTCGGAATCAGGTTACTTCATGTATAGACCCAGGCCGGACGGAGATACAGTCAGTTATGAAGAATCAGACAGAACATAAGGTAATGTACATTCGAGATCCCGTACATGGGAATATCCGTCTTTCAAGGCTACAGGAGGAACTGATTCAGACAGTTGAAGTTCAGAGGCTCAGTTTCGTACACCAGCTCGGTACAACATTCCAGAGTTATCCCGGAGCACACGGAATGCGCCTTTCCCATGCACTTGGGGTTTCTTACCTTGCGGACTCGATATGCATGCACATCCTTGAAAATGAACAGGGAATGACTGATTCGGAGAAGACGGATATCCGTAAGCTGCTGCAGGCCGCAGGCATGCTTCATGACATTGGACATACGCCCTGGTCTCATACACTGGAACCGCTCTACATAGAGATGAACGGTGTTGATCATATGGACCTGGTAGCCGACATGGTCAAGGGTAACGTTACTATGAACATCAGAGGATCAGGAAGGATTCCGGAGATACTCAAATCACACGGTGTGAATCCCACGGATGTAGCCGACCTTATCAGCAGCAGCTACAGCGGACCCCGTTACCTTCAGCAGATGATTTTCGGAGAGGTCGATGCTGATATGCTGGATTACCTTCAGAGGGATTTCTATTTCACTGGAGTAGCCTTCGGGCATATTGAGCTGGACAGGATAATATCAACAATGAGGGTTGTGGATAATGAAATAGTATTTCTCATCAAGGGTCACGAAGCTATCCGTGATTTTCTCTTCGCAAGGATGCAGATGTATTCAAGTGTCTACCTGCACAAAAAAACAAGAATCGTGGATATGATGCTTCTTTCCGCTGCAAGAAGAAGCATCGTTGATTTGAAGGAGATAGATGATTTCCAGATCTTGACCGATGACGAAATACTGAGTTTTCTTGCACAGAGATCGGAGGATCCCTGGGTGAGGGATATGGCCTGGAGAGTGAAATACAGGCAGAAGCTGTTCTCACAGGTTTTCCAGATAGACGCTTCAACCCTTGATGACAGCGATGTTTCCTTCCTGAATGCAGTCAGCATATCAGGCGAAACAGCTGCCGAAAGGGTCAGCGATCTTGCCCTGAAGCTGTCCGAAACAGCCGGTATAGAACCTGGATACATTCTCGTGGATATGCCTCTGGAAGTTGTTAAAGTATCGGAAGAAAGATTCTCAAAACTCGATATCAAGTACCTTGACCGGTCTGGAAATATTCTGCAGCTGGAAAAAGTGGATCCGCCCTTTGCAGAATACCTGTCCCGGGCACATCCAAACAGTAACTACCTCACCGTATGCTGCAGTCCGGAAATCAAGGAAAAGGTCAGGAAAGCCTGTGAGGAACTCTTCCATATGGCTGCCATGCCTCTGTTCCCGAAGAAACAAAGCTAAATCTTCCCAAGTGACCTCTGCCATTGTACTTTGATAACGCCCTTTACATCTGAAAGAGCGTTAAGAAGCTCCAGTTTGTTCTCCAGTTTTCTTATCCTCAAATGGTAAAGAAGACTGATTGAGTTTCCGTCTCTTTCAATTTCAATATCAATATCATGTATGCCCATTTTGTAGTTCTCAAAAATGCTGGAACAGTTTTCCACAAGCAGTTCCGGTTCCATGTTCTCACCCAGTATTTTTACATCACGATACTTCAGATCAGCAAGGCGATCTTCGAGAAATGGCAACAGGATCAGCACAAGCAGGGCAATACCTGTTGAGGACAGTGCCAGAAGGTACTCCCCCAGTCCGATGGTCACTCCCAGGGCAGCGACAAACCATATACACGCCGCGGTAGTAAGTCCTCTTACAAAATCACTTGTTCTGATGATGGCTCCTGCTCCCAGGAATCCAATCCCGGTAACCACTCCAGCGACTATCCTGCTGACCTCTGCACCTGGGTTGGGGCTGCTACCGCCAATTGCAAGACCGCAGATGGTTATCATGGCTGCTCCGATGGACACGAGCATGTGGGTCCGTAATCCTGCGGGTCTTCCATGATACTCCCTCTCCAGGCCTATAAGGGATCCCAGAAAGGCCGCTAGAAGCAGTTTCACTATCCAGTTTTCGAAAATCATTCCTTCCTCCCGGTGGTTCTCATATTTTCAGAAATTGATCCAGGTGAGACAGACATCTCGATGATGTTAAGCAATTCATCCGTGGAATATGGTTTTCTAAGAATGCTGACTTTCGATCCAGATTCTTCAGGTATTGAATCATCGTCATAAGAAAAGCCTGTAGTAATAATGATTTCGAGATCTGGAAATTCTATTCTTATGTCTGAGAGAACCTCTCCCAGCGGGTCATCGATAGCGGAATGGTCCAGCAGTAAATAATTAACTTTTGAATCAGTCATCATTTCCTTTATTTCTTCCAGGTCAGCTGCAGTGAAAACACTTATACCGTACATCGTAAGAACATCGGAAACGCTCTCCCTGACAGCCCGCGACGCATCGCATATCGCCAGTTTTATACTACTCAGGTTGATTCTGCTGAATGATTCCGAATGGGATACATCGAAAAGATAGTCTTCACTGGTTCGGAAAAGGATATTAAGGGTAGTACCTGTTGATCCTTCCGTGAACACAGGATGACAGTCAAGCCTTGACAGTACTGAAGCAACAGTTGAAATATGAGAGCCGTAATCTCTCTGAATGCCCGACAGATCTGTCTCTGGATCAAGGAGAGCTTCTTTGAGTACTACGGGTATTCTGGTTCCATCAGTAAAGCTCATAGATACTGATCTGGAAACGGTTCGGTCGCAGTTTGATGAAAAAACCGAATCGGATACTGGTGAAGGGACATCCCTGGCACCGAGTACTATTCTTATCGAACCGTTTGTTGATTCAAGAGAGTAGAATACCATGTTCTTGACTATCTGAGTGAAATCTACTCTTGAACATTCAATCATCGGCAGAAAACCGGGAACATCCAGTTCTATTGACACCCTCTCGGGAAGAACATCATTCAGCGCTGTGGATATTGCATCAAGTTCAGAGAAAATCTCAATGGTTATAATCTGACCCTGATCCTGTGTTTCAAGAAGCTTGTCCCTCCCCGAAAGAAGGTCAGATATCCCATTAAGGTGATCAAGAAAGGACTGATCTCCCTGAAACTTTATCCTTCCCTCCTGCAGGTATGTTCTGATACTCTGAAGATCGATGTCGGGCTGGATTCGGGCAGGTACTTCTCGCAGCTGCGAATCATTTTCCATTATCTTTGTTTCCAAAGATTTACTTTCCTCATTTTCGAAATCCTTAACTGATATGGCGTATCCAGTCTCACCGAGCATCTTAATTCTGAAAACAGCTTTTTGGGAAATCCCGGAGCTGTCGATAATACCGATAATCAATTCAAACGATTCTTCATGCTCCGGGTACTTGATCCGGTTCTGATCCTCACTGCTGATACAGGGCAGTTCGTGGAATTTGACACCCTTGATATCGTTCTTAGAAATATCGATCAGTTTTTCTGCGGAATTATTCATGTAAAGAACTACGCCATTGAGATCCAGGCGGAACAGCGCCGGGAATTCATAACCCTCAAGAAACGATGATGGATAATCGTCAATTGTCATGTTATCTGCGTTTCTTGCGGTTTTCACAGCGTCATTAGTCTGATAGAAACCGTTCTTTTCGATCTGTCTTCGAAGGTCGGCCAGCTTCAGAAATAAGCTGGGCAGAAGGAACAATACAAGCACTGCAGCAGAAATGATATAAAAATTGTATAAATTGCCAGCTCTGTCATTTCCGTGAACGTTTTCAAAAACCATCCTGGAAATCGAGCTATTCCGGGATGAATCGATAACAGGATAGAAAACCAGAAGACTGTTTTCCTTACCCCTTTCCAGATACTGCATTACCGGTAAGCCGCTGGTCAGGGCGATTCGCGCAAGAGAATCTTCCTCGAAGGAAGCACCTTCGAACACATCATCCTGGATCGAGTATATGATGGTGCATTCGCTCAGGTTGAAGGATCCAAGGAATTCAGGTTTAAGGTCGAGATAGACAAAACCGTCAGACTGGCGATGGTTGAACATTACAATGGACGTGTTTTCATCCATTGAAATACCGGTAATGCTCTTCGCGGTCTGGATGGCCTGTTCCTGCTCCAACAGGATTACATGAGAGCATATATCATCAGTAAAATGGATATATGCTGCTAGGACAGCGGCTATTGCTATCGTACTGAAAATGAAGGGGAACAGCACGCGCAGCATGACCTTTGGCGAGATACCCGGGAAGAGGATCATTGTTCTCCATTCAGAAATCAGTAAGTAATTAGTTTCAGCTAATGAAATGAATATGTCAAGGGTCTGGAGTAAAATCCAGCCGGAAGCATTAAATTATGGTCATTTTCATCAATCAACGTAAGTACTCCAGGCCATTCCATACTTTTGGGATACGGATTTAGTCTGTTTTATTCATTTTGTCGTTACTAACTAACTTGACAAATTTAAACTCATTTAGTAAATTAATTCAAACAAATAGTATACTATGGAAGAATTGCGCCAAAACCAGGACAACAATTATTTGAAAGGATGGAAGAAATGCCTGACTACGTTGAACAGACCAGGAAGGTTCTCAGAACCGCGGGACGAAGCCCAAAGACAGCCAACAGCTATTTGTCTCACATCCGAAGGCTCGAGAATACGTACGGGAGTAAAACGGTTGAACTTGATGAGGATACTCTGAGAAAGTACCTTGAGGATCTTGTTGATGAGGGAAAATCACTTTCCTATATCAACCAGGCCCAGAGTGCTATCAGATTCATGTACAAGCATGTGCTTAAAAAGGAAAACCCTTTCCCCGGTCCCGGTCTCATTTCAAAGAAGATTCCCATGCATGGCATCTTCAGCAGAGACGAGATCAGTCAGATATTCTCTAACGTACACGAACTGAAATACAGGCTGGCTCTCATGCTCATCTATTCTTCGGGATTGAGAGTGGGTGAGGTTACACATCTGCAAAGAATTGCTGTCGACTTCGATAAAATGGTGATCCATGTGAACGATCAGAATGGTGAGTTCATCCGGGATACAATACTGGCGAAATCGATATCTGATATTCTCAGGTACTATATCGAAACCAGAACCGATGATTCTCCCTGGATGTTCCCCGGCAGGGGCAAAACCAACTGTATTTCCCCCAGAACAATCCAGAGAGCCTTCGCAGAGGCGATGCTTGCCGTTGGTATTGATAAACGTGCAACTCTCGGATGGCTCAGGCACAGCTTTGCAGTTCATATGCTTGAGGACGGGATTGACAGAAAACTCGTGCGCACACTTCTGGGAATTACTACGCCATCCATGATATCTCCCTACATGAAGCTTGCGGAGGGCAGAAGTGCACTCAGGGTCAACAGCCCCGCGGACAGGTTCCTTTTGAAGAAGTAATCGGGACTTTTCAGAACACGGGGATTCTATTCAAGAGGACGGCAGTTCAAATGCTGTCCTCTTTCTCGATTAAGGATCAGCCCTGTTCAGAGGGAGGTGTATCTTAAATTCAGTGCCGCGACCCGGTTGGGAGGTGACCTTAATGTTTCCTCCGTGCTCAGTGATTATTTTGTGCGAAACTGAAAGTCCGAGCCCTGTTCCTTTTGAACCTTTTGTACTGAAGAATACCTGAAACAGTTTTTCAATATTCTCTTCGCTTATTCCGCACCCGTTGTCCGAAACAGATACAGTCAGAAAATTATCTTTAGATAATATATCAGTCTTTAGTGTGACAATTCCATCATTATCACATGCATCAATTGAATTTGATACGAAGTTGAGCAGGCATCTGTAAATCCCCTGAGGATCGATCGTCACAATACCTACGTCTTCCGATAATTCAAGGACAATACTAATGCCTTTCTTAGCGGCCTCCTCCTGCAGCAGATCCCTGATATCAATGCAGATGCGGTTGATTTCGTATTCTACGTATTCAGGCTTCCTGTCCTTGGAATAGGCGAGCATATCCATTACGAGACCTTTCATGATCTTCGTGTTCCTGCTCAGTATATCCCAACCCTGCAGCACCTTTTCAAAGTTGCTGCTCTCCAGAGCCCGTTCAAGGATATATGACCCGCCATCAATTCCGTTCAGGATATTCTTTATGCAGTGAGCTGCTCCGGCAATTCCCTGGCCCAGTGCGCTTAATCTGGCGTGCCGGAGGTTTTCCTGGTACAGTGTAGCATTCTCGATAACAAGTGCTGCCTGTGAAGCCAGTATAGTGAGCACTTTCTGATCACCTTCGGTAAACCCTCCCGGAACCGTTTTGTTCACCGCCTCAATAACTCCGATCAGTTTATTGTGCACTATCATAGGAACAGCAAGCAGAGACTCTGTTATAAACCCGGTTTCAGTGTCTGCTTTTGAGGAGAATCTGGAATCTGATGAAGTGTCTCTTACGTTCACCGGTTCTCTGTTTTCAGCACACCACCCGATGACTCCCTCGCCCATTTTAAGACGCACGCATTCGAGCTTCTGCTCAAAATCCGTCTGATCAGCGCTTCCGCCAGCAATATAGAAATAAAGATCATTCGTTAATGAATCATAAAGACCAATAGAAGCGGATTCTGCGCCGGTTACAGCTGCCCCTTCTTTGATTATCGCAAGCAGAAGGCTGTCAAGATCACTGATAGAAGATAGAAATTTGTCTATCCTGTACAATGTCTGTAAATGAGCCTCTGTTTCGAAAACAGCCATAATTCCGTTTCAGAGTTTAGGATAGAGGTTTGCTTATTGAATCCCGAGCACCTTTTTTATCTCCTGCTGAAGTTTTGCAGGATCGACCGGCTTATCTATAAATGCTTCAGGTTCTTTTCCGAAATAATGCCCCATATCTTTGCCCTTAAAAGCGATTCCTGAATCATGAGCGATACCTGTAAGCATGATAACCGGAGTGTCTTTCAGGTCATCAGATTTTCTTAGATCATTGAATGTTTCAAATCCATTCTTCACCGGCATTGTCACATCCAGAATAATAAGATCCGGCTTGAAGGATTTCGCACTGTTGAGCCCGCTTTCACCGTCCTCAGCTGTAATCACGTTGAAGTCCCCAAGATCGGATATCACAGATTCCGCAAAGGCGATAGCGTCAGGATCGTCATCCACAATAAGAATAGTCTTCTTTTCATCTAACATTTGTCTTCCCCCCTGTTAATCTTCTGCAAACTTGTCCCGCAAATGCAATTCGTGAATTGTTAAGTGATAGAATCAAATCAGCGACGCATATGTATACTCGCCTGCATATCTGCTGTAAAGTATCAATTTGGTAGGAAATGCTAAGGTAGTAATGCCGATACAGTTTGGCTGCATCCAGAGCTTGTTTCAAACTCCTCCAGTTTCGTAGCAAGATAATCCTCCCTCAGTATATGAAGCTGCAGTATAACTAGTAAGCAAGGTTATACTGCAGCTGTAGAATCATTGTTCACTCTAGGAGAAGATTGACATGCGAGGCTCGAATCCACATAATCTTACCAGTAAGATTATAGACTTATGCATGATTGGAATGAAGAAATGAATACTGTTGCCACGACAAAAATGTCATCCAAAGGGCAAATTGTTATCCCCGAGGAGATCAGAAAAGCTCTCCATCTGAAAGCAGGGACAAGATTTGTTGTATTGGGTGAGGGAGATATAGTTGTTCTTAAAACAATAACTCCACCCTCTTCCGATGAGTTCAAAGAAATAATACTGCGAGCCAGGCAGGTTGCATATGAATCAGAAATGAAACCCGAGGATATCCTCGAGGCTATTAAAGAGACACGATCTGAGAAATGCAAGTCGTAATTGACACAAATGTTTTAATCTCTGCCGTGTTCTTTGGAGGTAAACCCGGGCAAATTCTTGAGTCAGCAAACAAATGCAGCAGAACTGCGACCAGGGGAATGACTTATGCTTCTTGTCTGCTGATTTGAAGCGTTCCTGATATTTATTTTCAAGAGGACACTTTCGGAAACTATGATAGGTAGTAATTGCGATAGTCGCTGGGTGTATTGAGGTTGGTGAAAGATTTCAGAAGAGGGTCGAACAGCCTGATCTCGGATTCCCGGACTTCCGTTACGCTTACCGTCTGAAAGAAACCTGTCACTTTTCTGCCGCCGGAATCAAGGTACTGTGTTATTCTATCTGAAATACTGCAGCTGTAAATCGCGCAGAGGGGCTCTAAGTACCCTCTTACGACAGGGATCACCACATCGTTTGTATCTTCTTTCCGGGAGGTAAGAAGGTGTATCAGACCGGGTTTAACGAAAGGCATATCACAGCCCAGCACGAATACGTTTGATGTACTCGATACCTTCATACCAGATAATATCCCGACCAGCGGGCTTTGCTCAGGTCTTATGTCCTCTACTATCCTTACGTTGCTGCGGCTGAGATCCAGGCTCCGGCCAGCAATGATAATTTCAGTGAAGAGACTCCCCAGGCGGTTTATGATATGGTCAACCATTGTCCCGCCGGAAGCCGGCAGAAGATGTTTGGGGCAGCCCATACGGCTGGATGCACCACCCGCAAGGATAAGAAGTGAAGTTCCTTTGGAAATCACAGGCCCAGGCGCCATTTGTTGGCGTATACATTCATTCGATTCCCCCGGACAAAACCGCAAAGGCATATACCCAGCTTATCCGCTTCGTTGACAGCCTGCACTGTAGGAGCAGAAACAGCCGCGATTATCGGAATACCAACCCTTGCAATCTTTCTGACAAAAGCTGACGGAACACGAGAGGAGAGTATAATGAATGAGCTTTGGATCTCAAGATTCTTCATGAATGCGCATCCAATGATTTTTTCCAGCACAGCCGAGCGGCTTATGTCCTCCACATGACATTCAATGACATCTTCTCTGCTGATTGAAGCAGAGTGGGTTGCGCCCGTTTCTCTGAAGATCACCCCTGACTTGACAAATTCCACAACCTGCTTGAGGATAATTTCCGGAGTAACCCTGTAATCCGATGCCACCGGCACCAGTTCCTTTATGACCGGGGTTCCACTGAATGTAATTTTTACAGTACATTCTATTTGTTCCATCGATAAGGGTTCCTCACCCTGAACTATGTAACCCTGTGTTGCCAGGTATCCGTAGGCAAGAGACCGAAGATCTCCCGGACAGCATACGGAAGTAATGGCGTGTACCCCGTTCAATTCCAGCGTGTATGTCATCTGCGCAGCGAGAGTGTCCTCGCGTTCCTCAGTTTTGCCGGCTTTGATCGTTGTAATTACCATTCTATCTGTCATTGACATTATTCTGCTCTCCTGGGGAAGGGCTGCTTTGTCAACAGCCCTTCCCTGCAGTAAGTACCTTTACGCTTTCTTGCCCTTGAGGAACACGAAGTAGTAAAGGGTTGAAACGAAGAATGCTCCACCTACGATATTTCCCAGAGTTACTGGAATGAGGTTGGTCACAAGGAATCCGTTGAGGTTCAGGTTGGAAACGTCCATCCCGACAGCAGCCATGCCCTTATTAAGTATTCCGATGGGAATGAAGTACATGTTGGCGATACTATGCTCAAACCCGCTGGCTACGAAAGCCATGATCGGGAAGAAACATGCGAATATCTTACCAATGACTGTTTTGGCCGCAACGGCAAGCCATACAGCAAGGCAAACAAGCCAGTTACAGAGAATTGCTCTTGAGAAAGCCTCAAGAAAACCCAGGTTGACTTTGCCATTTGCAATAGCAACGGCCTTCGCTCCGACAGCTCCGTCATTTACGTTCAGAAGCCCAGAACTGTGAATAAGCCAGACGATCAGCAGTGAACCAATCAGGTTGGCGAAGAAGACTATACCCCAATTCCGAAGCAATGATCCGAGAGATGTCTGTTTGTTAAGAACGGACATCATGATCAGGTTATTGCCGGTGAAAAGTTCCGCACCGGCAATGACAACAAGCATCAGGCCAACGCTGAAAACTGAACCTATAACAAGTTTGGCGATTCCAACTCCAAGGTACTGGGAGATGTCATGCCCTACTATTGTTGCCAGCTGCGCTCCAAAAGCGATATAAACACCAGCGAAAATGCCCAGGATCAGCAGATTCTTGAAGCTGTTCTGTGCTTTCTTAACACCTACATTGTTCGCCAGCGCTTCTGCAACAGCTGCTGGCGGATCGCAATTCACGGCCATCGAATTACCTCCTTGTTTCATTTAACTTGTGCTACCTGACATGCTGCAACTTTCAACTCAGGAATCTTTGCCTTGGGATCAAGAGCATCGTTCGTGAGCCTGTTTGCAGCAGCTTCGGCAAAGTGGAACGGGACAAAAACAGATCCTATCGCTACTATTTCTGTTGATCTAACAGTCGTTTCTATCTGACCTCTTCTTGTACTGATACTGACAGGCCCGCCATCTGCAAGCCCGAGACGGTCAACATCAGCCGGGTGTATTTCAGCGTATCCACCGCTCACATACTCATTAAGCGCTGGAGCCCGCCGGGACATGCTTCCGGTATGGTAGTGAAAGAGTATCCTGCCGGTGGATAGGATGAAAGGATACTCTGCATCCGGAAGTTCTGCCGGGGGAATGAAATCAACGGGGTGGAATTTTCCTTTGCCTCGCTTGAATTCACCTTTATGCAGATACATCGTTCCCGGGTGCTGCTCATCAGGACAGGGCCACTGAAGACCTATCTCCTGGATTCTGCTGTGACGCATGCCGCCGTATATGGGAGTAACGCTTGCGATCTCATCCATTATCTCAGCGGGATTCGCGTAGCTCATGGGGTAACCGAAAGATGTGGACAGGTCGCAGATTATCTTCCAGTCGGGTCTGGCCTCACCTGGAGCATCGAGAAATTTCCTGAGAAGAATTACCCGGCGCTCTGTGTTTGTGAAAGTTCCCTCTTTCTCGGCAAAGGAAGCGGCAGGTAGAACAACGTCGGCTTTCTCTGCAGTTTCGGTCAGGAAGATATCGCAGACAACCAGGAACTCTGCACTTTCAAGAGCCTTCTCGACATGGTTGAGATTGGGATCGGAAACCATGGGGTTCTCACCCATTATGATAAGACCCTTCACTTTACCGCTTTCCAGGCCGTTGATGATCTCTACAACAGTGAGTCCGTTGTCTTTAGATAACTTTCTGCCCCATGCTTTTTCGAACTTCTCATGTGAAGCTGGATCAGCAACCTTCTGGTATCCGGGATAAACATTTGGAAGCGCTCCGAGATCGCAGGCTCCCTGAACGTTGTTCTGACCTCGAAGGGGATTAACACCGCTGGAGGGTTTTCCTACATTCCCGGTAAGCATGGCGAGATTCGCAGTGGAGAGAACATTATCGGTTCCCGTTGTGTGCTGGGTGATACCCATCGAATAAACGATGGATGATACCTCAGCGGTCGCGAAGATCCTGGCAGCTTCCCTTATCTTCTCAGCAGGAATAGTTGTTATATCTTCCACCATTTGGGGAGTGAAACTCTCTACTGTCTTTCTAACTGCTTCGAAATCTTCCGTTCGCTCGCTGATGTACGCTTCATCCTGAAGGTTCTCGCTGATGATAACATTCATCATACCGTTCATCCATGCTACATCGGTACCATTCTTCTGCCTCAGCCAGAGGGCGGCATGATCCACCAGATCAATTCTTCTGGGATCTATCACTATGAGTTTCGCACCGTGTTCACGGACGGCACGTTTGATGATCGTCGCGATCACCGGATGAGTCTCGGTTGTGTTTGAACCTGTAACCAGAATGCACTTTGCATGCTCAAGCTCAGCTATTGAGTTTGTCATGGCTCCGGATCCGAAAGCAGCCGCGAGGCCGGCAACCGTTGAAGCATGGCACAATCTTGCGCAATGATCCACATTGTTGGTTCCCACAGCCGCGCGCATCATCTTCTGGAACAGGTAGTTCTCCTCGTTGGTAACCCTTGCGGAAGAAAGGCCTGCGATCACGTCAGGACCGTTCTCTTCCCTGATCTTCCCGATTTTCTCCGTAATATGCGAAATAGCCTCATCCCAGGTGGCTTCGACTAATGCTCCATTACGCCTGATCAGAGGTGTCTTGAGTCGATCATCACTGTCGATGAATGTATGGCCGTAGCGGCCTTTCACGCAGGTCGATCCGTAGTTGGGAATGATATCCGCGCCTTCGACTTTTACCAGTTTGTTATCATGAACCCACATATCCAGCTGGCACCCTACTCCGCAGTAGGAGCAGCTGGTGCGTATCTTCTCAACTTCCCAGCTTCTGACACTGTTTGAAACCTTATCGGAAATAGCGCCGGTAGGACAGATCTGAACGCACTCACCGCATCCATCACAATCGGATATATCCAGCAGTTTAACGCCGGTACCGACTCTCATGTCCGCTCCGCGGTTCAGCACGGCTATTATTCCCTTACCCTGGATGTCCCTGCAAGCTTTAACGCATCGAGTACACATGATGCACTTCGAAGGATCGTATTTAAGTACAGGTGACGAATCATCAATCTCTTCCAGGCATTCTAAATCGTCGAACATTCTCGAGCGATTGTCTATTCCAAAGTCGTACGCAAGATCCTGCAGCTCACAAGCACCGGCGCTATCACAGACCATGCAGTCACAATTATGCGCGGCAAGCAGAAGATTCGCTACAATTTTCCTGGATTCGATCACTCTGGGGCTGTGAGTTCTGACGATCATATTGGGTATTATCGGTGTTACGCAGGCAATAGCGAGAGTATTCCAGCCTTCTACCTCAACAACACAGATACGGCAATTGCCCGAAATGTTCACCTTGGAATGATGACACAAAGTGGGGATTTTTATACCGGCTTCCGTGCAGGCTTCAAGGATTGTAGAACCTTCACGGATGCTGTAGCCCTGATCGTTAATTTTGATTGAAATGTTATGCATTATTGGTCACCTCTTTCGCAGCAGCACTCTCCACTGATACGTTCATCAGTAAAGTCTACGAAGTTGTTGATAATATCTACGAAACAGTTGACCGCTGTCTGACCGAGACCGCATTTACTTGTGATCCTCATGACCTCAGCAAGTTTGAAGTAATCGTTGAGACTTTCTTTATTGCAGATGTCGCCTGCGATCAGATCTTCAACAGCGTTCCTGAGGTGAAGAGTTCCTTCGCGGCATGGAACGCACTGTCCGCATGATTCGTGGACAAAGAACTCCATGAAGTTCTCCAGCACCTCGAGCATGTTTACGGTGCTGTCGAATACGATCACGGAACCTCCGGGAGGAAGATCGCCGAATGAAAGGGAACGATAAGTATCGGCTGCGGGGATCGTCCTTCCGCTTGCACCGCCAACTTGAACAGCCTGAATATCCTTAGCACCCGCGAGTTCAAGGAGATCTTTAAGAGGTGCTCCCAGAGGAAGCTCGTACACTCCGGGCTTCTCAACATCACCGGAAATACTGAAGAGCTTGGTTCCGGAACACTCTCCGATGCCAAGATCAGCGTACCATTCGGGTCCGCCAAGAATAATGTGTGGAACAGCGCAGAAGGTCTCAACATTGTTAACGATGGTCGGTTTGTTAAGATAACCGCTGTTCACCGGGAACGGCGGTTTATTTCTGGGAAAACCACTCTTGCCTTCAAGGCTCTCGATCAGAGCAGTTTCCTCTCCGCAGATGTACGCTCCCGAACCGGTTCTTATCTCAACATCGAAATCGAATCCTTTTCCACGGATGTTCTTACCCAGCAGCCCCTTGCCAATCATGTTCTTCCTGGCCTCTTCAATTGCCGGAATGAGGTAGGGATATTCAGCTCTGAGGTATATGATTCCGTGAGAACTGCCGATGGCATACCCGCCGATAGCCATTCCCTCAATAAGCCTTTCGGAATACTTTTCCAGAAGGATCCTGTCCTTGAAAGTTCCAGGTTCACCCTCATCAGCATTGCAAACCACATACTTCACATCGGACGATGCGGCACCCGCAAGGTTCCATTTGATTCCGGTAGGGAATCCTGCACCACCGCGCCCCTTTATGCCGGAATCACGAACCATGTAGACAACATCCGCGGGTGTCATCGTTAGAGCCAGTTCAAATCCTGCACCGAATTCGGGCTGGTCTTCAGCAAGCAACACTTTCTTTTCCATTGACGCTTCCTATTCCAGCCCGCGTACGATGTCGCACGCTTTTTCGGGTGTAAGTTTTACATGAGGCTCACCGTTCACCAGCATGGCGGGAGCCTGATCGCAAAGACCAATACAGGATGTTGTTTCAATGGTAAGGCGGCCGTCATCCGTGGTCTCAAATAGTTCGATACCGAATTCGTTCATCAAAGCCTCAAGAATTTCACCCTGTCCTGTCATAGCACAGCTGATGGTGCTGCAGAGACGAACGATATTCCTGCCCCGTGGCTCGATACTGAAAAAACTGTAGAAACTGACAACACTGTACACCTCGGCAACACTGATCCTGGTTGCCTTTGCTATAGCCTCGATTGCGATTGTCGGAATCCAGCTGAGCTCTTCGTTGACCTTGGTGAGAAGCTGCACCAGACTCTCACGTCCGGTGCCGAACTCTATGATACCCTCAGTGACAATCTCTTCGGGATTGCGTGGCACTACTGATCTCCTTTCGCAAGTAGATCCTTGATCTTCTGAACCAGCACATCAGGTGGAACCGGTTTTTCAAGAAATATGTTCACCGGGAAGAAATCCGGGTTCGCTTCCGGATCAAAATCGTAACCGGTGACTTTCCCCACAGATGTAAGCATCACAATCGGAACATCGCTTTTCAATTTCGAGCGAATTCTCCTGGCAACCGCGAATCCCTCATCAGTATGCTCCATCATCACGTCCAGCACAACAACATCCGGATTCTCCTCCTTGACCATTTCAAGTCCCCTGGCACCGCTGAGTGCCGTCAGAACCTCAAATCCTATGGCTTCAAGGACAATGCTGTTTGCTTCAACGAAATCGGGATCATCGTCAATAAGCAATACTCTGATCTTGTCTGCCATTGTCTTACCTTTCATTGAAATATGCCGTTTAATCTCTCAAGATTGGCAGGGAATATATGCTCTCAATACACTCCTGTGCCACATCAGTTTTTTAAAGAAATCAGTACCTGTAATGTTCGGGTTTGTAGGGGCCTTCCAACTCAACACCGATATAGCCCGCCTGCTCCGGAGTCAGCTTTGTCAGTTTAACTCCCAGCTTCTCAAGATGCAGCCTTGCCACTTCCTCATCAAGGAGCTTCGGAAGCATGTAAACACCAATTCCAGGTCTCTCATCGGCGAGAACTATCTGTGCCAGGCACTGGTTGGTGAACGAGCTGGACATCACGAAGCTTGGATGACCTGTTGCGCATCCAAGATTGACAAGCCTTCCTTCAGCAAGAAGGAAGATGGAATGACCATCCGGAAAACGAAATCTGTGCACCTGCGGCTTGATCTCCTCTTTTTCGACACCCGGGAAAGCCTCAAGACCCGCAACTTCGATCTCGTTATCGAAATGACCAATATTGCAGACTATAGTCTGGTCCTTCATCCTGCTCATATGATCTGCAGTTAACACGTTGTAATTACCGGTTGCGGTTACGAAAATAGCAGCTTCAGGTAAAGCATCCTCAACAGTAGTAACTTCAAAACCCTCCATGGCTGCCTGCAGTGCGCAGATAGGATCGATCTCGGTAACCAGGACTCTTGCCCCGAAACCTTTCATACTCTGGGCACAGCCTTTCCCTACATCTCCGTACCCGCAGATGAGGATGGTCTTTCCGGCGACCATAACATCCGTTGCCCGTTTGATACCGTCCGCAAGAGACTCTCGGCATCCGTAGAGATTATCGAATTTGCTCTTGGTGACAGAGTCGTTAACATTGTATGCGGGAAACAGCAGTTCCCCTGCCTTCATCATATTGTAGAGCCTGTGAACGCCTGTTGTTGTCTCTTCCGAAACACCAATGATCTCTGGTACAATGGAAGTCCAGTACTTTGGATTCTCCCGGATCCCTTCAATAAGATTTTCAACAAGAGCTATTTCATCCTCCGGCCCTTGCACAACCTCGGGCAGTTTACCGGTTTCGACTAGATCCCGCTCGAGCTGGTATCCCCTGTGAACAAAAAGGGTTGCATCACCTCCGTCATCAACTATGAGGTCGGGTCCCTTTCCCCCCGGGAAGCTCAAAGCCTTCCTGGTACACCACCAGTACTCATTCAGGTTCTCGCCCTTCCAGGCAAAAACAGGAACTCCAGTTACAGCAATGGCTGCAGCAGCATGATCCTGAGTGGAGAAGATGTTGCAGCTTGCCCACCTTACATCCGCCCCGAGCTCAACAAGAGTTTCAATCAGTACCGCAGTCTGAACTGTCATATGAAGTGAACCTGTTACCCTCAATCCATCCAGAGGTCTGCTCTTTCCGTACTTCTCCCTTACAGCCATCAGCCCAGGCATTTCTTTTTCGGCTATTTCAATTTCGCGACGGCCGAAATCTGCCAATGATAAATCAGCAACCTTGTAATCATCCATAAAAATTCCTTTCATCCAATATTCCTGACAGAATAAATACTCTTCCATCATCACTAACACTCTCTTCTACTCCACTGAATCCTGCAAAAGACATCCAGACTCTGACTTCATTCCGGTCAAGACCCGGCCAGAGATCCCCCTGCTTCCGTTTAAGATCGTGATTCTCATGCAGGGTAAGTTCTATGACACTGCACCTTCCATTATCCCTGCATACCCTTGAAGCCTCTTTGAAAAACATGGAAGGCTCACTCAGGTGATGAAGAAGCATATGGGCAATGACCCCGTCAACTGAAGAATCATCAAGGGGAAGCTGCTCGGCACTGCCAAGACGAAGCTCGAAGTTACACAGCTCGCAGTCAGAGGAAATCTGTTTCTTTGCCTGCGCCAGCATCTCCTGGGACTGATCAACACCGATGACGGTCATGCCTTTTCGTGCAAGCCTCATAACCAGTTCTCCATGGCCGCAGCCGGCATCGAGAATCGTGCTTCCAGCTGGATACATATTAATTACATCCGTAATGTAAGCCTCCGGATCAGGCATCAGGTATGAAACCTCATCGAACTTTGATGCTCTCCGGTCAAAGAACTCTTTTGCCTCTGATTTTCGCTTATCGTAGCACCGCCTGAGTTCAGGCATGTCGGTCTTATAATTCTCGATCTCCTTCATACCGGCGGAAACACTGGCGAGGATTTTCACTATGACGGTATCATTTCTGTTCAGGCTGTAATAAGCCCAGCTTCCTCTGCCCTGCCGGATTACAATTCCCGCATCCAGCAGCTTACGAAGACTATGGCTTACATTGGATTGACTCAGGCCGAGAACACTGGTTATTTCACTAACGTTAAGCGGTCCCCGCAGCAGTATGCGGACCATTCTCAACCTGTTTGAATTGGCCAGAGCATCAAATAGATTTTTCATAGATATGAATATATGATGATATTATCATATCGTCAATGAATACTACACTGCTATATGCGGTATATGATTCTCCTGTACCGGGTTCATGAGCTGCATCTTCTACTGCATTTCCTTATTCGTAAATCAGGAATATTTAATCTCGATGATATAGGAGTTCTGCACATCTACGCTTCTCACTGCTTCTATCAAGCTCCTTGATTACGATCAACGTTGACATTATTACCTGAATTACTAGTGTTATCCCAAAAGAAATGACACTGGCAGCAAAGCTGCAGGATGTATACGCTGGATCGTCCAATCCGATAGAATTTGGTGAGGAGATTGCATCGCAATGAACAGAGATCACCTTAAACGAGAATGGCTTGAGCTGTCAGAGCCCTGGATCAAGGAAGCACAAGAGGGAAGGAACCCGACGCGCAACGGCCTGCTCGATAAACCCATGCTTGAAGCATGCGGAAATGTAAAAGGTCTGAAGATACTGGACTGTGGGTGCGGTGAAGGCCGTTTCTGCAGAATACTTGTCGATAAAGGCGCGGAGTACGTGTTTGGTCTTGATCTGTGTGAACCAATGATAGAAGCGGCAAAAGAACTGCAATCCGGAAGCGATACTTATCGAGTTGCAGATGTGCAGAACCTCAGTTTCATTGAAGATGGGACTTTCGACCTTATCGTGTCCTATCTAAACCAGTGTGACCTGCCGGATTTCGATGCTAACAACAGGGAAGTATTTCGGGTTCTAAGAAGCGGCGGACGCTTCATTGTAGCCAATCTGCACCCGATGAGGTCCGCTGTAGGCCAATGGCATAGGACAGATAATGGAGAAAAACAGCACGTTATACTGGATCGCTACTTCGACGAAGGCGAGCGATGCTGGAAAATGATGGGAGTCGAGTTCACAAATTTTCATCGGTCTTTGTCGACATACACAACCGGTTTTATCCAGGCAGGTTTCCGGATCGATGCAATAACTGAGCCGACAATAACCAGGGAGAAATTGAAATTGTATCCAGAGCTCGATGATGAACTGCGTGTGCCGAACTTCATCATCTACGCGTTAAGAAAACCCTGAGAAGAGTACAGGATGGACAATCTGAAAAATACGCTGAAGGTCACAGATTACGTTATCCCTGCAGAAGATGGTGTTTTCTATTCCCGAAACGATCCCAATGACATAAGATTTGGAGTATCTCTCCGATCCATCATCAATGGTTCCGATTCAGACGGGATCTTCTTTGGTTTTGATCTTGATGTTGTCAGATCTGTGGAAGCACCGGGAGTTAGTGATCCCGGCCCAATGGGATTCAGCGCTCGTGAGGTTTGTGAAATTGCAGATGTTGCGGCTTCGGATCCCCGAACCCGTATCATTGAAATCACAGAAGTATGTCCGGAATTCGATAGAGATCGACTCACCAGCAAACTTGCGGCCAATATCATTGTCCGGGCTCTGGCAAAAGAAACAGGATAGCAATGGATTTGAAGGAATATGAACATATCGGATAAACACAGGAAGATATTATCAGAGAAAGATAGGCGGGTATTATCCAAGCTCGATGAAATTGAAGCCGAGATGAAAAGAATTAATATATGGTCTGATAGTCCTTCTTCTTTTACAGTTAACAACCGCGTTAACTCACATTTGTCAATGTCTATGCTTCACTTTACACCTTCTGACGGCTGGTTACACGAAGCGTTACCCTTTGACAACTTTCTGGATCTGTTGATTTGAGGTGGTCATATGAATGATGAGATATTCAGTTTTCGATCTATAGGTACTATCTATTCTCCGCATAATAAGATCTCCAGTATCCCGATACAACCAGTCTTCTGTAATGATATTAAGGGCAGTATCGTATTGGAGACCGAATACAAGGACGCCCTGAGAGGCCTTGAAGGGTTCTCTCATATCTATCTGTTCTATTACTTTCATAAATCCAGAAAGGTATGCTTACGGCTGAAACCATACCTTTCGGATCAGGAGCAGGGCATTTTTGCTTCCCGTGCTCCACATCGTCCAAATAAGTTGGGAATGAGTCTGGTACGATTAGTGAGTATTGAAGATAATATCCTTCATGTTATGGATATTGACATACTTAACGGTACGCCTTTGCTCGATATTAAACCCTACATCCAAAGGTTTGATTCAAGGGATAACGTCAGATCGGGGTGGCAGGATACAATTCCCGAAGATATTGCTGTTTCCCGGGGAGTAAGAGAATATAAAGCAGAGGAAATGTGATGAATGCAAAAGAAGTTGTAATAGCATTCTGGAAGGCAATGGAGAGCAATAACATTCCATACGGTTGAGAATGAGCTGATCAAAAAGCAAACAGAATTCTGGCCGGATACCTTCGAAGCTCCGGAATGGCGGAGACAGTGGGTCAGGATATTAAAATAAATATCCAATGGATTGATAGCCCTGCCTCGAATGCTCTGGCCTGTATTGATTCGATGATAAGGGTGTTTCCGTTGGGCATCCTGTGGCAGGATCCGATCACCCGGGTGTAGAACGGATTTTCTTCTTCCCGGAGAATTTCCTCTTTGGGTTATCTTTCAATGGGGCATATCCAATCTGAAATCTGAACGATAATTGCTGATATGCATAGTACAGTAAAATGCTGCGGTTCCTGAAGAAGAGCAGACTATACAGATGCTCTCAATAATTATCAATTTCGATCTGGTGATGTTTTTCGGTGACATTTCGGGCCGGGATTTCGTTGACGGGAAACCGCTTCGGGAGTATGGTAGCGGGCAGCTGGAAACTGATGAATTACGTAACCGAAGAGCAGTTCCCGGAGCCGTTTTGAGTATAGATATCCTGGCGAGATGATGGAACCTGCTGAATGAAGATGGAAATCGAATGACGAAGAAGTATGCCACTCTGCTGGTACTTATAGCTTATCCTGCCATTATTCTCATCTTCATGTCCGATGTTTTCAGTCTTCCGTTCGACACCGAGACTGTTACCCGATTCATCATACCGTTCACATTCCAGGGACATGACAGGGTGGGCTGGGCAGTTATCGAATCGACCCAGTGGGATGTTTTCCGGCCGGTCTACAGCCTCTCAATCCTTCTTGACCACACGATGTGGGGAAGCAACGCGGTCATGTACCACTTCTCGGATCTGTTCCTGTCATGGATATGCTATGCAGCGGCGTTCTTTCTACTGAAACGGAGATTCGGGTTTTTCATCGCGTCAGCCTCTGTTTTACTCTGGGCTCTGGGCCCTGCCCAGGCGATGTCGCTGTTCAAGATATTCGGCAGGAACGACAGACTTGTCACCATTTTTACTATCCTTGGGCTGCTGCTGTATGACAGATACTGCGATTCTTCGGGCCGAAGACGGAGGGTTCTGCTCGGAGCGACAGTGCTGTCGATCATTCTTGCAACGCTCTCCAAGGAGACCGGCATATACTATTCCGTACTGCTTCCTATATGGGGCCTTGTCGTCCTCAGACGGCGACTGCCCGAGCTGCTGAAATCCGATGCCCTGCTCTGGATCATCGTTGTATTTCTGGGAGCAGCGTTCTTCCTGCTAAGGCATATGGCAGGATTCCAGCTGTACATCGACAGTGAAGGTTTCGTTTCCGGTGCCGATTACATCCTTGGCATGTCCAACCTTATCCTTATGGGCATTCCCTTTCAGGCCAGGCTTGTTTTCAGCCCCTATGTCATCTGCGGCGCAGCTGCGGCAGCGGTTGCTGCAACCGTCCTGATTCGCCGACTGCCGGATTCATCCAGATTTGGAGCCATTGCTTTCACAGCTGTTATCCTTCCCCTTCCAATTCTATGGATTGAACATTCTTTTCTGTGGGGATTCAGCCTCTGGGCATCCCTCTGGGCTGCCGGACTGATATCGCTGATGGCAGTACCGCTGTGGAGGAGGATAAAAACAGCAGGGAGATGGACCGCAGCTGTAATTGCGACCGCGGTACTTATACTCTACGGCATGTGGTCGGGAAGGGTCACCGAGATGATTTCGTCTTCGATGTTTGAGACCAACAGGATCGTCATGTACGCAGTGTCAGTCTCCCAGGGGCCGGTTTACAGCTCGAACGAGATCGAGGGTCCATTCTCCACCTGGTGGAGCGCCGTTAGGGATCAGCCCCTGAGGGAGAGGGAGAAGATGCTCCACTACGTCTCACAGCTTGTGCGCCTTGAAGCCGGCAACCCGGATGCCCGTGTGGTGCTTTCAGAGGATCGGTAACTCTACTTTTATTCCTTATCGGCAGTGTTTCTGATGGCTCTTGCAAAGACCCTCAGGGATTGCAGAGGCTGATAGATGAATGACATATTTATCGCACATTCCCAGGTACATACGCATTTCTTTGCGTATTCACTCCATTTTCGCCCCTCCGGAGAGTCAAGCATCAGGGGAATATCGTACTCCCGGTCTCTGACGTTCCCGATAAGACTGTCTTCCAGTATTTCACAGGGATAGAGTTCGCCGATCGCATTGAGAACCGCCATCCGGTCGGCGGAGAAGCATTTGAAACAGCGCCCGCCGGTGGACTCTACCTCAATGACCTTTTCAACGACCATATCCGTGAGAGCTTCCAGAATGCGGGATGAGGGATGTCTTCTGACCCTGAACCTCTCCAGTATCTCCCGGTTGATCTTTTTGTATTTATCCAGATCCGGCTGCATGAGGTCTGAATCCTTTGGATTTCCCCTGATATAGAGGACTGCAATGGAATCGAACATGTCGGTTGAATGGATGTTGTCCACAAGCTTATGGATGGTGTTCTGGGTATTGGTGCTGAAGACAATGTTCGCTTCCACGAAGAAATTGGAATAGCTGCTCTTCATGCGCCTCAATACAGCTGCCGTCTTCAATGTTTTCTGGAAACCTCCGGGATGCCTTCTTATCGCGTCGTGCTCTTCCTCCCAGCCATCCAGAGATACTCCGATCCTGAAAAAAGTGTCGGGATTCTCGCGGAAGATCCTGCCGAATATTTCCTCGGTCCTGTTCGGAAGGAAACCGTTGGTCGGTATCGTTATGAATTTCGTACGGTTGTTAACCGCGAAGAGCTTGACTATCTCGGGAAGGTCTTCTCTGAGAGTGGGCTCACCCCCGCAGAGATTTACAAGCAGCATCAGGGGCAGCTTCCGGGAAATCATATCGATCTCATCCAGCGAAAGTTCCTTTTCATGGAGCTTATTCGCCTTTTCAGTGTTCCTCCAGTTGAAGCAGTGCTCGCAGGCGGCATTACACCTGTTCGTTATCTGAAAGATCAGGTAGTTGAACCCCTTTCCCCAGAACAGGACGGCATTACCAAGCAGATCAATCATGTTCTGTCGACCCGCCTTTCAGCTTACTCCAGAGGAATCCGGCCATGGCAAAAAGGGAGGTTGAATAGAGCATAATAAGGCAGTAGCCGGCAAAGGCCAGCCCCTCTCTCTTCATGACATTCCTGAACATGCGTCTGTGATGAAGGATCTTCATGGCAATGGAAACGGCCAGTAATATGGATACGTAGAGTGTGATCGAAGGCAGCAGGAAGATAGAGGCTGGAATCGCTATCAGCAGGGCGGCTGTGAGGGCTGAAAGGAGAAAGCCTATATTCCTGTGACCGCTTACCCAGGACCTATCTTTGTAAACCCTGATACTGTCCGATCCGGCGAACATTGCCGAACGGGTGAACATCTTCCGCAGAACGAGCCATGTGTCAGGGTAGTGATGATGGAAGGTCAGCTCTTCATCGTAGAAGACCTCTTCCCTCTGAAGTATCTTCGCAGCAAGTTCATGGTCCTCGATATCGGCTCCCTTGTAGGTCTCGTTGAAACCGCCGATTTCCAGGAACAGTTCCTTATCAACGGCTCCCATAGTTGAACTCCAGCAGTTGACCGGCCCAGTTTTCACTCCACCGTAATGACAGACTTCATGCTCCTCGAAGAGCCAGTACCTGCCTATTGCGGTGTTTCGCAGCGGTGGGAACTCAAGCTTCCCGAAGAGGGCTTTAACTCCTTTTTCGGAGAAACTGCACGCTATTCGCTCAAGACCACCCTCATCGATGGTTATATCCGTATCGGTGAATACCAGTACATCTCCCACCGCTCTCCGTGCTGCAATATTCCGGCCTGCGGCAGGCCCGATGTTTTCGGTATTGCGGAGGATGGTGCATGGGAATTCCTTCGCTATACTCACGGAACCGTCAGTTGAGCAGTCATCGACGAATATGAGCTCGAAATCTTCGTACCCGTTTGAGTACACGGACCTGAAGAAATCCGGTAGTACATCTTCCTTGTTGAAATTCACCGCGATTATGGAGAGCAAGATCGTGCCTTTCTAAGGGTAACTCAGCAAACGTGTGAAGATACTGGTGACCCTGAATCCTGTCCAGAGCCATGAATGGATAAAGTATATCTGACAGGGTGGATGATTTCAAAGGTATTGATTAACTTCGAGAGAAGTTCAGAAAGGGGTATCCACCCATGTGCGGAATCGCGGGAATAATCAGCCTCGGGCAGCACCTGTCCGAATCGGATCTTCAGCAGGGTGAGAGGATGACATCAATCCTTCATCATCGAGGCCCTGATTCCAGGGGATTTCTCTCCGATGAGAGATGTTTCCTGGGTAATACCAGGCTCAGCGTAATCGATCTCTCAACCGATGCCGACCTTCCCATGAGCAGCGAAACAGGCGACATCTGGCTGGCGTACAATGGTGAGATCACGAATTTCAGAGAGCTGAGGGATGAGTTCAGGCTCGATGATAAGTACGCATTCAGGACTTCGTCCGATACCGAAGTACTTCTCCACCTCTATCAGGAACTCGGTATACAATGCATGGATCATCTTTCGGGCATGTTCGCCTTCGCACTTTATGACAGAAGGCGGAGCAGAGTCTACCTGGTGAGGGATTTCTACGGGACAAGGCCTCTGTTCTGGACAAGAATTGATGATCGAATCTATTTTGCATCCGAGATAAAATCGTTCCTTGAGGTTCATGGATTCACGCCGGAGGTCAACTGTGAAGCCATTTTCCATTACTTCTCGCTGGCATACATCCCGGGCACGCTGACCGCTTTCAAGGGAGTTCACGAACTCGACGGCTCCCATCTGATTGAAATAGACCTGAATTCCGATGCTGACCCTGTTCCTGAGGAATACTACAGGATCCAGTTCAATCCTGACAGCGAAATGACGCTGGAGGAAGCGGAAGAGGGCTTCTACCATGCAATACTGGGTGCAACGGACAGGAATCTCATCTCCGACGCCCCGGTCGGCACCACTCTCTCCGGCGGTCTCGACAGCAGTTCAATCCTCGGGCTGTCACGGGTTCTTGGCAAATCAAGTGAACTGCATTCCTTCTCCCTCAGGATCAGAGAGAAGAGTTTCGATGAATCCAGCTACCAGAGGGCCATGGCTGAATATGCAGGTACTATCCATCATGAGATTACCGTGGGTTCCGATGATGTCAGGAAGAACATCTTCAGGCAGATGGCATTCATGGATGAACCTCTCGGTGATGGATCCGCCATACCGTTCCTCCTCCTCTCCGCAGAGGCCGGCAAGTACGTGAAAGTCCTTCTTTCCGGGGAGGGCGGAGACGAGATATCCAACGCATACGAGACCCACATGGCCAACTACATCGCGCATAAATACAGGAGGTTCGTACCAGGACTCCTCAGGAGATCGGTAGCCTCCATGGTGAAGATGCTTCCCGTATCTTACAACAAACTCAGCTTCGATTTCCTTGCAAAGAGGTTTACCAGGGGGGCTGAACTGCCGGCTCCTCATGCCCACCTTTTCTACAGGCACGTGCTTGACAGGTCCGATAAACTGGAGCTGATGCCGTGGGCGGTGGATCTTCCCGGAACGGAGCACTTCTTCTCTGACCTCTTCAACTCACTCGATTACGAAAGCGATCTCGACAGACTGGCCCAACTCGACATGAAGTACTTCTTCATCGGTGATCTCATGCAGAAGAACGACAGGATGTTCATGGCCAGTTCGGTTGAAGCCAGATTCCCCTTCATGGACAGGAAAGCTGTGGAATTCTTCACCACTATTCCAAGCAGGTTCAAAATCAGGGGGTTCACCAGAAGGTACGTGGAGAAAAAGGCCATGAGGAGGGTTCTTCCACCCGTGATAAGGAGAAGGCAGAACTTCGGGATCGAACTGCCCTACTCGATCTGGTTCGAGGACTCACTTTTGGAGCTGGGAAATACCTACTTCACCGGTGACAGGATAGGAGAGACAGGGCTGCTGGATCAAGGATACGTCCGGAAGCTCTGGCACGATCATCTGAGCAGGAGAAGGGATAACGGAAGAGCACTCTGGTGCATCCTCAATTTTCTCATCTGGTTTGAGATGTTCATAAGCGGTTCGGGCTACAGGGACTTCATGACCGGTGATCAGTCCCGCTGACTCTCCCTGGTTCTCCACAGAAGCTTTCCCGCCCCCTTAAGACCCAATCCCATAGAGTATACAGCTACGACCGACAGCAAAAGCGAGAAGATGTTCATAAAACCGTGATCCAGGAGAGCAACCGTGAAAGCTGTACTCTCGTTAATACCGAAACCCGCCAGAAGGACCACCATCATACCCTCGTAGAGGCCAAGACCGTTTGGAGTGAGCGGCACGATCTTGGCAACCGTTGACAGAAGCATCACAAAGGCGGTTTCCGCAAAAGAGAGATCAACTCCAAGGACCAGAAGGAAGATCAGAAGGGTCAGTATGTCGAACACCCATACTAGCATGGAGACGGTAAATATAAACAGCAGGCGTCCAGGAGAATTCCTGAGCTGTTCTGCCAGTTCACTTGCGGATTCCCTGAGCCCCTTCAGAGGCCCGATCAGAAGTTTTCGGAACCTTTCCGGTCGGAAAGTGAATATCCATCCAGTAAGAACCATGATAACCATAAACACCATTATAGCTACCAGATAGTAGAGGTGACCTCCGGCTACCGAGGCCGACACGAAAGCAGCGCTGACCAGCGCAAGGATGATGACGGCCGCAAGATCCATAATCCTTACGAGGAAAGCGGTGAAGGTACCCTTTCTGAAATCCATCATACCGGATCTGTGAAGGTATATAACCTTCACCGAGTCACCCAGCTTGGCCGGCACTAGCTGATTGGGCAGGTCCGCCAGAAGCTCTATCCCGAGGGATTTGAATAAACCCGCCTTAACGCCGGTGAGGTGCAGGATCTGCTTCAGTCTCAGTCCCCGGAAGAGCCAGGAGATGGAGTAGACAAGAGCAAGAGGGACCAGCACCCACGGGCTGATGAGCCTGAGATTATCCAGAAACTCGTGGAAGCCCGTCTTCATCGCTATGAGAAACAGTACTCCAACTCCGGCAATGGCCGACACTATCCAGAGAAGTGCTCTACCTCTGTTGCTGCCGGTAGCTGAATTCGTAATATTCATGAGGCTTTTCAGCGGTCTGCTGAAGGTCCTTTCTTGTTATTCTGATGTTTCATGATGAATCATACAGTCTGGAGGATGATGTTCCAAGCCAGCATACTGATCCCCGCATACAACGAAGCTGAATCCGTCGGAGAGACCGTCAGATTGGTCCGGGAGGTTATGGACAGATCCGGAATTGAGGGTGAGATACTCCTCATAGACGATGGTTCTACCGATGGAACTGCCGCAATCGCTGAAGAAGCTGGCGCTGCCGTAATCAGCCACGGGAAGAACCTGGGCTACGGTGTCGCCCTCAAGACAGGTATCAGGAACGCCCTGAACGAGATCATCGTGATTACCGATGCGGATGGTACCTACCCGGTGGACAGGATACCGGATCTCCTGTTAAGGATGGAGGAGTCGGGTGCGGAAATGGTCGTGGGAGCCAGAACAGGTTCCAGCGTCAGGATACCGCTTACCCGGAAGCCATTCAAATGGTTCCTGAGGCGTCTGGCAAGGTTCATCGTGAAGAGGCCCATTCCCGACCTTAACTCCGGGCTGAGGGCTTTCAGGAAGAAGATGGCCCTTCGTTACATGCACCTCTATCCAAGAGGATTCTCATTCACTTCCACCATCACCGTCGCCTCGATGTGCGACGACCTTAAAGTGGAATACATCCCCATCAATTATCACAAGCGAGCGGGAAAATCGAAGATAGTCCCCGTTGATTTTCTCTCTTTTGTGATCCTGGTCCTTCGTCTTTCGGTCCTCTTCAAACCCCTCAGAGTATTCATACCCGTATCGGCATTCTGTTTCGTCATCGGTTTTCTGAAAATGATCCATGATGTGTATATGGCATTACTGATATCCCAGAACACATCAACGAGCCTGCTCTATCTGCCTGTGATCTCAGCTACCGCAATAGCGTTTCTCCTTGCTTCGCTCCAGATACTGCTTATCGGTATGGTCGCGGAGGCTCTCGCGAAGAAGGACTTCGGCGGGAACTCCATCACCGATACCAGCTGACATATGTGCGGATTTGCCGGAGGGCTACTGTTCGACCGCTACAGCTCAAATGACCGTGCAGCCGGCCCCGATGAAGCCCTTCTCCTGAAAATGGGAGGAGTACTGACCCACAGGGGGCCGGATGACAGCGGCTGTGAAGTGCAGGGTCCCTGCGGGCTGGTCCACAGAAGGCTGAGCGTTATCGATCTCAGCAGGTCCGGTCGCCAGCCCATGTGCAGCAATGACGGCAGCGTATGGATTGTCTACAACGGTGAAGTCTACAACTTCCGTGAGTTAAGATCGAGATTCGCTCTGGATTCGAAGGGTTACCGCTTCCGCTCATCCACTGATACCGAGGTTATTCTGCATCTATACGAGGAACTTGGTGACCGTTTTCTGGAGGAGCTGAACGGAATGTATTCCCTTGCCATCTGGGATGGCAGGAAGAACAGGCTCCTTATCGCTAGAGACCCCTTCGGTATCAAGCCTCTCTTCTACACTGAAACCTCGGAAGGTTTCTGGTTCGCTTCCGAGATAAAAGCACTGCTTCAGGTGCCCGGGGTCGAAAGAACGCCATCTCTCAGAGCCCTCGACAGCTATCTCGCTTTTGACTACGTCCCGGGTGAACTCACTCCATTCCAGGGTATAATGGAACTTGCCCCCGGCAGCGCCATGACTCTGGAGCAGGGAACAGGGAAGCGGAAGGAGTGGGAGTTTTTCACTTTCGAGTATTCCGAGAACCGGTCGATTTCCGCTGAGGAGGCCTGCAGCACAAGCAGGGACCTTCTTGAGAAGGCCGTCCGGAGAACTCTGATCTCCGATGTCCCCGTTGGTGTCATGCTCTCGGGGGGACTGGATTCAAGCTCGATAACTGCGCTGATGGCTGAGATAAGGGGGGATGGAGATTTTCACACGTTCTCTCTGGGCTTCAGCGACAGCAGTTTCGACGAGTCGGAGTTTGCAGCGCTGGTCGCCCGTCAGTTCGGAACAAGACACCATCGGATAGATGTGACCCCCGAAAAGGTAGCAGGTCTTCTTCCCGGTTACCTGGCTCACATTGATGAACCCTATGCTGACGGTTCAGCCATCCCCACCTGGCTGCTGGCCGAAGAGGCTTCACAGCTTGTTACTGTGCTGCTCTCAGGTGAAGGAGGGGACGAAGTATTCGCCGGTTACGACACCCATGCTGCCTGCAAAGCCCGGAAGCTCTACCGCAGAATAGTTCCCGGTTTTATCAGAAGGAATCTGATCGGCAGGGCTGTGAACATGCTTCCGGTCTCACACAGCAAACTGAGTTTCGAGTTCAAGGCGAAAAGGTTCGCCCGGGGCTCGGAGCTTGATGTCCCGGAGTCACACTACTTCTGGCGTATGGTCCTCTCCGGGGATACCAGACGTGAGATCCTGCAGGATCCAGAGAGGTTTACAGGTTTTCCGGAGCCATCAGATCTCTTCAGGGATATATACCGCAACTGCAAGGCTTCTTCGGACCTGAACAGGCTCCTGTGCATAGACACTTCGTGCCATTTACCCCATGACCTTATGATCAAGAACGACAGGATGACCATGGCCCATTCCATCGAGGCCAGAGTTCCCTTCACCGACACGGAGCTGTTCCGGTTCCTCTCCAGTGTACCCGTCAGGCACAAGCTGCCCGGAATGAATAAGAAGGCGCTTCTCAAGAAGGCAATGAAAGACCTGCTTCCCGATTCCATCGTCCGCAAGAAAAAAGTTGGCCTCGAGATGCCCTACTCGAAATGGATCCGAAGTGAACTAAGAGACGTTGCCTTGGAATACCTGGAACCCTCGAAACTCAGTGCCACCGGACTGTTCAATCCAGACGGAGTGAAGAGGCTGTGGGAAGAGCATGACAGCATGCGGGTGGACCATGGAAGAGCCCTGTGGGGGATCATGAACTACATGATGTGGCACGGGATGTACATATCCTCGGAGGATTACCTCTCTCACATCAGACCCGGAGTGGATCGATCTTGAAGAAGAGAGTGGTGATACTTGGTGCCGGACCCGCCGGCCTCTGGTCCACCCTTGTTCTGGCGGAAAGGCATCCGGAACTTGATGTAACCCTGGTGGAGAGTGAGGACAGGCCGGGAGGAATAACCGGCAGCTTCGACTACAGGGGAATCACCTTCGACTACGGGAGCCACAGGCTTCACCCCGCTACACCCCCCTGGATTCTGGAGCGGATCTCCGGCATGCTGGGCAACGATCTGCTTAAACGGCCACGCAACGGAAGGATTCTGCTTGAAGGGCGATTCATCTCATTCCCCCTGCGGCCTGCCGATCTCCTGTTCAGCCTTCCACCTTCTTTCTCCGCTGGTTTTCTCAAGGATACACTTGTATCTCCCTTTAGAAGAAAGAGGGATGGTACCACTTTCGAGGACACCCTGATCATGGGGCTGGGGAGCACGATCAGCAGACGGTTCTACTTCCCGTACGCCAGAAAATTGTGGGGGCTCCCTCAGGGGGAACTGTCGGCGGTCCAGGCCAGGAAAAGGGTGGCTTCAGGCAGCATATCCAGGATCATCGGGAAGGTTCTCTCATCCGTATTCCGACCAGGGAGCGCCGGGAACATATTCTATTACCCCGCAAAGGGCTTCGGACAGATCGCCGATAGAACCGCGGAAGAAGCGGAAAAACTTGGTGTCAGGATCCTCTGCGGCTCCCCCGCTGTAACCTTGAAGTTGTCCGATAAAGGAATCCCGGAAGCTGTGATCCTTGGGAACGGAGTGGAGGTCATGGCTGATTTTGTCCTGTCTACCATACCTGTCACCAGACTGATAGATATACTCGAACCCACTGTCCCTCAGCCGGTTACCGAGGCCGCAGCCGGGCTTTCCTTCAGATCGATGATCTTCTGTTTCCTGGAAGTCAGAGGAGAACGGTATACACAGTACGATGCCCACTACTTCCCTGGAGAGGAAGCAATATTCTCAAGGCTTTCAGAACCAGGGAACTACAGTATGTCAGGTTATCCGCCGGATAGAACCGGCCTCTGCTTCGAGATCCCCTGCAGCAGGGGAGACGGAATATGGGGCATGGATGCCGAAGAGGTTCTTGCCAGAGTTCTGCATGATCTCGAGGGAACGGGTCTTCCAGCCCCGGAGGTAATAAGCCATACGATGATCAGAAGAGAAAACATCTATCCGGTATACGATCTTGAATTCCGGAAGAACCTCTCTCAGGTTGAGAATTATCTGGACTCTCTGAACGGTCTAGTCACTCTTGGCCGTCAGGGACTCTTCATTCATGACAACGTGCATCACGCAATTGAAATGGGAGTCGCCGCGGGAAAATGCCTTGGGGCCGACCTTGCATGGGACCGTGAAGAATGGGCCGGGTATGGGAAGGTCTTTGAATCACACGTTGTGGCGGATTGAGAGTTCCGGTTACTCTGCGGAGAACCATCCTTCGACATATTCACCGTTTACCCTGAACACCTCATGGAGAGTCGCTATCAGTTCACTGTTCGGGCCTGAGCGATTAGGGTTGTAATACTCCCAGACCGTTTCACATTCAAGGTTAACCTCGAAGGCTCTGCCAAACATCGATTCGGTGATAAGTGTGTTGCCGTTGGGAAGGCGCTGGCAGGATCCTATCCCAAGTGTATAGAAGGGATTGCCCTCAGTGCCCCTGTAATACCATTCCACCTCCCTGGTAGCCGGATCGAACTCCAGCACAGTGGAATATCCCGGTATACCCAGGTTGTCGAATATCAGCATGTTACCGTCCGGAAGAAGTACGGGTTCATGCTGGGCACACCAGAGGTCGGACTCGGCCCAGTACACTTCACCGGTCTCGAGGTCCGCTGCCAGGACGAGGTCTATGGTCCTGCAGGAAAGAATTACCGTTCCTTCCCTCAGGGGCCCGCTGTAACTCTCCGGCAGTTGTCCCTCATGGATGAACGCAACGGAGTTGCAGTGGAGAACATCTCCCGCCAGAGGGATGTCACTTAAATCGACAGTGAATATCTCCCCCCTCATGGCCATCCTGAATCCGTTCCTGATCGCCGCATTCCGGAGGTTCGGAGCGTATGATGACCTGGCTACAAGGTCCAGGATGGATAGTTCATCGATGGTGTTGCCAAGTGAATCCAGTGTGTAGAGGAAGTCTTCCGCAATAAAATCATCCGGATTGTAATCCTCATTGATGTGCACCTTACGGCCGATAACGTAAATAAGACCGTCATCTCCTATATCGACATCGTGATGAGCATCGATCAGGTCGCTTGTCCATAGAAGGTTCGAATCTTTGTCCAGCTTGAAGAGGCCGGCTCCGCTGATTATGGCAAGAATGTCTCCATTGTCGCAGAGGTAGACCCTTCGCCAGAAATCGAATTCAGCATCCATCTCAGCGACACCTGGCCACGCTTCGTGGAGTTCCCTCTCATCCACATACCATTGGTGGACTGTATTTCCCTCCATGTCAAGCATGATGGCTCCCGGCGCGTGTGCGGAGGTCACGATGTTGTATCCTGGGGAGGCTCTATCGGGATAGTAGACAGTAACGCTGCTTTCCATTGGAGCATCCTCGTAACCGGAGAGATAACCAAGAGAGTGGAGCAGCTCAAGCCTGTCATGTTCCTGTTGTCCCGTTGTGTCCGCTGCGAGACCTCCATCTCTCGCAGGGTTCCACAGGCCGGGCATCGGGTCTCCTCTGAGCGGTTCCACTTCCTGCGTATCATCGAAGGAATGGAGGAATGTCAACATGGTCGATCTTATGCGGCCCCTGTTGATGAATCCAAAAGCCAGAAGAACAATAAACAGCAGCATCAGAGGGATAAATAGCCGGGCTCTCTTTTTCATGTTTCGTACTCTCTTCCTGAAATTCATCGGTGACGGATCTCTGTTTCGTCAGCAACCGTGAATATAATTGTTCCGCACTGACCGTGTCCCGGACTCTCTCACCATCTCCCACAATAACAGAGGGTGCGAAGGCGTGGGGGGTTAACCTGGCCTGCACGAAGCCGAAGGATCACGGTTATGCCGCAAAAGTCTGGTCTTTGTCTCAACTGGCAAAGCATACACGTAAACATGCTCCATCTGCGGGATACAAGTGTTTGGAGCGGTCTGCGAAGCAGATCCCGCAGAGCTCTCATCTTCGCAGGATAGACATAGGCCATGGGGAACATCCCTCCTCTCAGCATGGCTGCGATCTTTCCAGAGTCTATCCTGTCATTCTTGGCCTTTCCTCTATGGATGGCCTTCATGTAAAGGGCATGTCCCGGGGTAAATGGGATACCTTCCTCATCAGGTCTGTACGGTTCGATTGCTTTAAGCAGGGATTCCGGATTTGCTTCCATGTTCCGGTGAAGAACGATTTCACCATCAGAGCTGATGATGCAGAGATACATGACCCTGGTGTGCAGATCGATTCCGCAGTAATATTGATGGGAAGTCGTATAAATATCTCATTGGGTCTCCTCCTTTGGTTATAGGTTGCCACCTTCAACATACATTGCTGTTTGCCGAAGAGGGAGGCCTCAATGAGTAACAACTGCGTTAACTTGGGTTGTCAGAGTTTTTTCCTCCAGTTAACCCGTTAAGGAAGATATTATATGAACGCAAAAGAAGTTGTACTGGCATTCTGGAAGACCGCGGAGAGCAATGACTACTACAGGGCAAGTGAATGGCTCTCTGAGGATTTCGAATGCTACTGGCCTCAATCATGTGAATTGATCGTTGGTAGAGCAAATTTTGCTGAGATCAACACTAATTACCCTTCAAACGGAAACTGGATATTTCAAATCAATTCAATTATCTGTGAGGGTAATCACGTAGTCAGTGATGTAGATATCACAGATGGTACAGTCAGAGCCAGAGCAATAACGTTCCATACGGTTGAGAATGACCTGATCACCAGACAAACAGAATTCTGGCCGGATACTTTCGAAGCTCCTGAATGGCGGAGACAGTGGGTCAGGATAATTAAATAAATACTCAATGGATTGATTGCCCTGCCTCGAATGCAGAAGCTGAATGAAAGGATTGAAACAGTTTTGGGCAATGATTGATAAAATACCGTATATTGCCGTATACTGTTAAGATTATCTCTCTGGACAACACACTCAAATCTTCTGAGGAATTGCCATTGAGTTAATAATGTATGAAACTTTAAAAAGGAATTGTTAATGCTGAACGAACATCAGGTTGTTATCACAGGTTTGGGCGCTGTAACACCGATTGGTATAGGTGTAAAAGATTTTATAGAAGGATTAAAGACTGGAAGAAATGGAATTGCGAGGGTTACCGGCTTTGATGTAACAGATTTTCGTTCTACACTCGCAGGCGAAGTGACAGATTTTCATCCTGAAGACTGGGTTGACAGAAAATCTGCAAGGCGTATGGATCGATTCACTCAGTTTGGACTCGCCGCATCTGCCATGGCGATTGAAGATGCAGGATTGGATACATTCTCATTTGACAAAAATAGAGCAGGTGTCATTATCGGGTCCGGAATTGGCGGTGCGCAGGCTATCGAAGACGGGTACTCCATACTTCTGGAAAAAGGACCAAGAAGTATGAATCCTCTATTTGTCTCGAGGCTGCTCATCAATATGGCTGCGTGCATGGTCTCCATAGAGTACGGGTTTAAAGGTCCCCTCTCTGCTCCCTCTGTGGCCTGTTCTACCGGATCAAACGCAATCGGTGATGCTTTTCGGATTCTTCAGAGGGGGGATGCCGACATAATGATAGCAGGCAGTTCCGAAGCATGTATAAATCCGCTTCCATGGGGATGTTTCTGCGCCACACGATCCATGACTTCCAACGAGTGTGTTGAAAATGCCTCCAGACCATTCGATTTGAACCGTGATGGTTTTGTTATGGGGGAAGGAGCCGGGATAGTTGTTCTGGAAAATCTGAAACACGCTTTAGATCGAGGTGCAGACATCTACGCTGAACTAGCTGGTTACGGAAACACGGCCGATGCGTATCATATCACAGCACCACAACCTGAAAGCGAAGGCATGATCCGCGTTATGCAGGCAGCACTGCAGGACGCTGATATGGATATTGAGAGTATTGGTTACATCAACGCACATGGTACATCCACTGCTTTGAATGATAAATGCGAGAGTGCAGCTATTGTAAAAGTATTTGGCGAACATGCAAAATCCTTGAAAGTCAGCTCTATAAAATCAATGATTGGCCATCTATTGGCTGGTGCAGGATCTGTGGAATTCGTATCGACAGTATTGAGTGTTTTCACAGGAATGATCCCTCCTACCATTCATTATAAAGAACCTGATCCTGATTGTACTCTTGATTATGTTACCAATTGTTCTGAATCGCTCGATCTAAAATCAGCAATGAGTAATTCATTTGGCTTCGGCGGAGGAAACGCTTGCCTTGTAATTAAGAAATATGGAGATTCAAATGAAAATTCCTAAGCTTCAGATAGGAAGTATAACCGCCAAGATACCAATTGTTCAAGGCGGAATGGGTGTCAGGGTTTCGCTTGCTTCGCTGGCTTCAGCAGTTGCGAACCAGGGCGGAATCGGTACAATCTCCAGTATTGGTTTAGGTAATATCGAAGGTTCAGCGGAGGTGTGTGAAAGAACATCCCTTGAAGCTTTAGTAGATGAAGTCCGTAAAGCCCGAATCATGACAGATGGCCACATCGCGGTAAACTTCATGGGAGTGCTCACCAACGTAGATAATCTTATCAAAGCAACGGTAGCTGCCGGACTTACAATAATCGTATTTGGCGCCGGATTACCAACCAGACTTCCGGCTTTAGTCCCGGATCCCGACGTCAACCTTGTACCCATTATAAGTTCTGCAAGAGTTGCAGAATTAATACTGCGAACCTGGGATAGACGATTTGAGCGAATCACCGATGCAATGATCCTGGAAGGACCGCTGGCTGGAGGACATCTCGGTTTTTCACCAGAACAGCTGGAGCATCCAGAGGATTACTCCCTTGAAAAGCTTCTGCCGGAAGTCCTGGAGACCATTAAACCTTACGAAGATAAGTACGGAAGAAAAATCCCTATTATTGTCGCGGGTGGCATTTACACCGGGAAAGATATCGCTAGAATGCTTTCCATGGGTGCATCAGGTGTTCAGATGGGAACACGCTTTGTCTGCACTGAAGAATGCGGTGTCTCTCAGCAATTCAAACAGGCTTATCTGGATGCAAAAGAAGAGGATATCGTTATTATCAAGAGTCCTGTCGGACTGCCTGGCCGGGCGATAAATAATCAATTTTTGAAGGATCTCGAAATCAAGGGAAAATTGAAAATATCCTGCCCTTACAGGTGCCTCACTGCCTGCAAAGTCGAGACTGCAAGATACTGTATCGCACTGGCTCTTCTTAAATCCTATTTTGGTGATGTAGATCATGGTCTCATTTTCTGCGGTCAGAATGCGTACCGTGTTGATAAGATAGTGACCGTTGAAGAACTGATCCAGGAACTTCTCTGCGAACTCGAAGAAGCATAAGAGTAAAGAGAGTACCAGATAAGGATGGTTTGCTATGAAGCCTAAAATGGCCTTGATTCTAGTTCTCGCAATCCTGCTGACTGTCATCGTTATTCAGAACTCAAATGCGGTGGATGTACACCTTCTATTGTGGAAGATCAGCATGTCCATGATAATTCTCATTTTCTTCGTTGCCATTATCGGTTTCTTAATCGGATACCTTACACATCATTTCGTCACGGAGCAAAAAAGGAACAAGTGATGTTCTGCAGGAAGAAAAAAGTGAAGTGTGTTACAATCGGCAGCAGAATCAGATACTTCATAAACAATCTTCTTATAAGGAATCCCGCCTGGCAGATACTTGTTCTCTTCGTAATATCCGGATTGATAATTGTTACAGGAATGGCTCTTGTGAAGGGTCTTACTTCCGACAGCTTCTGGTGGTCATTCACCAGGCTGCTCGACCAGGGAACCTTCATAAACGACAACGATAACCCGCAAATCGCTTTAGTAGGCGTACTGGTCACTCTTGGCGGTATCCTTGTTCTCTCCCTTCTCATCGGTATTCTCTCCTCCAAGATCACAGAGCAGCTTGAAGCCCTGAAGAGGGGGAAATCCCAGGTACTTGAGAAAGACCACTACATCGTATGCGGTGATGGAGACAGGCTTTTCGAAGTTACGAGGGAACTCATTAAAGCTCACGAGGAGGACTCAATAAAGGGCAAGATCGTGATCTTTTCAAACAGTTCCCGTGAGGAGATAGAAGAGATTCTAACTCAGCGCCTCGGAAGAAAAAGCGCGCGCATTGTCATCTGCCGCTCCGGCAATACAACCGATGTTGATTCCCTGCAGCTGCCCTGTTTTCAGAAGTGCGCGGGTTTCGTAATCGTCGGTGATGATGACGGGGAAATACTTAAAACCCTGGTCGCTGTTAATTCCATTATCGAGAACAACCATCCTGTGGGAGTCTGCGAATTGCGTAACAGGGCAACAAGACGGATAGCGCAGATGGCTTACACTGATATACACTGGCTCCCTGTACGGGAGATCGTCATGCGGCTTATCGTGCAGGTATGCAGGCAACCCGGACTGAGTGCGGTCTACAATGAAATACTGAGCTTTGATCGGAACGAATTCTACCTGAATGAATGCCCTGAGGTTGAGAACCGCACGTTCAGAGAGATAGCGAACAGAATCCATAGAGGCGTTGCCATCGGGTTGCAGTCCGCCGGGAAGATGAGGATCAATCCTGAGCCTGACATGAGACTGAGCCCCGGGGACCGGCTTCTTCTTCTGGCAGAGAATTCCGCTTCATTTTCTTTTGAAGCCGAACCTGTTTCTACCGGGAAATTTGAGAAAACAGGCGGGGATACATGCAGGAAGCAGCTCAACATGCTTATCTTCTCCGGAAACAGCCGAAAATTCAGTTTCATGCTTGGGCTTCTGGACGCGTACGCAATGGAGGGAGGCGGCATACTCGTTGCCGGGTCTTTGCCGCAGGAAGAGGGAGAAGCTCTTCTCTCCGGAGTTAAAACAGTTAACTGTAATGTAGAATACGTGCAGACGGAAAGAACCGACTCCGATCGACTCGAAGAACTTCATCCTGAAAATTATGACAGTATAATGGTGATCTCCGGGAAAGCAGCGGGAATGTCGGATGAAAACGCTGATTCGGAATGTATCATCACCCTCCTGATACTGAGGGATATAGCAGACAGGCTTGGGGATTCATGGAATGCCACGGTGGTTTCCGAGATAAGAAATCCAAGGAACAGGCAGCTTGCTACGGCTGCCGGTATAGATGATTTTGTCATATCCAACGAAGTATGCAGCATGATTATGGCTCAGCTGGTCCTCGAACCCGGTCTTGGCAGTGTATACGAGGAAATATTCGACCCCTCCGGTTGTGAGATCCAGTTGCGATCTCTTTCCGCATACACCTCCAGGTCATTCGCGAACCTCTCTGCAGAGGGGCTGGAACGAAGGGAAATCGTTTTAGGATGGCTCACCGGAACAGGCTGCAAAGCAGAGGTCTGCCTGAACCCGGATAAGCTGAATGAAATCCCCGATGACGCGAAGATAGTGGTAATCGCGGAACGGTAGGAAGGTTCATTGAATTCACAAGTTCGAAAACCTGGCTTACCTCCGCAGTATCACTATGGGAAACGAAGCGGACTCTCCCTGGTCCTGCTGCATGAGCACTCGGTAAGTCCCGTCAGGCAAGTCAGGAACCTCTAGTGACTCACACCCGCTTCCGTCCAGTTCCCGGACGGCGGACCACACAAGGCGACCACAGCAGTCGAAGATCATGATCTTCGCATTTCTTTCTGGCAGTCCATGCAATTCAAGGACAAGTGTTCCACCCACCGGGTTGCCCCCATGCGGGAAGATGAAGGGACCGGGAAGTTCCTCATGCCCGGAAATTCCAGTAGCATCCCAGTTCAGCTGAAATGCACTCAAAATGGGAGACACCGACGGCACAGCAGAGATCATCTCTACCTGGTATTGGAAGTATCGGTCAAGAGCACCGCTTATCTCAGACGGTTCGCTGTATTCATCTGACCAGCTTCCCATGTTACCCGGATCGTCGGAGCTCCTGAATCTAACTGTCATAGCAGCGCCGGTCTGGAGAATGACATCCCAATCCATGCTGGCCCATTGTGGATTCTCTTCGGTATCAAGGATTGAACTATAGAGTTGACCTGCCCCGGTGAATTCCGTCAGTTCGTACCAGTGTATCCTGTTCTCCGTTCGACAGGTTATTACGGCATCCAGGGAACCGTTCCCGTCAACATCCGCAGGGAGAGAACAGCTGATACTGCCAAATGCACTGACGATCGGGTGTTTAATCCAGGAGCTACCGCTCCCGTCATTCTCCCACCAGGCAGTCCCGGCTGACGAGCTGAAAGAGCACGCAACCACATCGTAATCACCGTCCCCGTCAATATCACCCGTCCTTGCGTAACCGCACGCAGTGAAGTAGTCGATAACCTCCCTGGTCCAATTGACGGGATACCCGCCGCCATTCCGGAAAAGGAGCAGGGTTCCTTCGTCGAGCGCAGATGCTACCAGGTCCGGATCCCCGTCCAGATCCACATCGCACGCTCTGACGGAGTGAACACCGTCGACATCGGAGTAAACCGTCTGTTCCTGCCACGATGGGGAAGATCCCCCCGAACCGTACCAGGCCACTATCTCATTGTCTTCCCAGGCACTGGCGATCACGTCAATGCACCCATCTCCGTCCAGATCAACGGCCTGTATCCTGCAGGGATAGTCGATACCCGTGGCAATATCCTGCTCGACCCATTGAATTGGAGACCCCCCATCGTTCCGCCACCATGCTACTCTGTCGCCCTCTGCGGAGGCACCCAGGATGTCAAGGTCACAGTCACCGTCCATGTCCCATGCTTCCACGTCATGACCGCCGGGAAAGTCCGGCTCGATCACCACCTCGTTCCATTGCAGTGGATTGCCACCGCAGTTTAGAAAGAGAAGTATTCTGCCTCCAGCATAGGTACAGCAGAGAATGTCCTGATCACCATCACCATCGATGTCCGCTATATCCGTTCCAATTGCATTCTCAGCCGTGGAAGAGATCGTCTCCCGGATCCACCCTCCCTGACCATCGGCGAGCCAGATGCACAAATCATCCGAGAGAGCTCCACCCGCAACGATATCCGGTATACAATCACCATTAACATCACCAACATCCGCCGAGTAAGCTCCATTGAAGAAAGGATCAACTAAATTCATGTGAGGTTCGGAAAGCGCTTTCGAGGAGAGGGTCAGGAGACCTGGTCTGGATAGCCATGCAATATGCAGGGACGAATCGAACATGGAATCCCATTCGAGAACCGGACCTGGTAAACCGGGTCCGAGAGACCAGTTCGTCTGGATCACCTGGGCAGCCAGACAGGCAAGCATGGGTATGAGTAGCAGGACAATAGCTCTTTTCATAGTATTCCCCTCCTATGATCATTCATACGTAATGTTAGTATTTGCTATATACTAATACTATAAAAACGAATGTCAATGAAAACCGATGAATTCACCGCAATATGCCTGGAATCTGTTTAATATGGAAAAGAAACTGAAACCATTTTACTGGTTCCCGGATCGACTGGTATAGCCTGGCATAACAATAGCTGACTGGACAGATAAGGAAGCCCACCGGAACCGGGCACCTGCACAGGATCTATTTTCGAATAGTCTTCCCCTCGGCCATTACCATTCTCGGGAAAGCGGCAAGGTCAAGCGGATGGCGGTCCCAGACAAGCAAACTTGCAGTCTTTCCTGCCTTGATCGAGCCCAGCTGATCATCTATGCCAAGTATCTTTGCGTTCTTGAAGGTGATCAGTGATATGGCTTCCTCGGGACTCATTCCGGCGATAAGAAAAAATTTGAGACTGTCCCTCAAAGCGGGTGCCCAGATCACAGGATGGTCGGTCATCAGGCCGTAGAATGCTTTGGATCTCATCAGAAGCCCTGCGTTCTGGTAGTATGCATGCTTGAGCTCAACTTTGTATCCAACTGAACCCAGCGGGCCGTATACGATCGGAATATCGGCTTTTGCAAGTTCGTCGAATATCTCTGTGTGGAACACATCACCTGTATGATCAGCGGTAGCCTTTATTCCGTATTTCTCTGCAAGCCCGATCAGGTAGAGGACATCGTCTTCCTTATGCACATGAACCTTGGCCGTTTTTCTGCCATCAAGCAATTCGATTATCGCCAGATCGGCAGGGGTGAATTCCTGCACGTATTCCAGATCAATCGCTTTTCTCTGAAAATCCTGTTCTTTCTTTGACAGTTTTTCCTTTTTTATATCGTGCTCCAGCTTATGGAGGCTTCTCTCCTTCTCGAGTTCAGCTTTGTCCCGCTTGTTAAGAACCTCGTCGAATTTCTGTTCGAGCAGAGCGTAAACTCCCATTCTGGTATTGGGGCGGTCACCCTTCCAGTCAGTAGTGGATCGCGGATTGAACCCAAGGGCCATCTTGTAGCCGTAGTCCTTTATGACAGCATTTT
>JAUWSQ010000029.1 GCA_030609965.1 Candidatus Fermentibacterota bacterium | reverse complement strand
GGGGGCGTGTCTCTTTTCTTTTTTTTTTTTTTTAATACACCACCCCACCCCCCCGGCCCCATCATATATCCAATTCCTTCAGTCTCGAAAGCAGGGTTCTGTAGCTGACCTTAAGTATCTCAGCGGCCAATTTCCTGTTTCCGCCGGTTTTCTTCAATGCTCTTCTTATCATTTCCACTTCCCGAAGCTTCCCCGCTCTCGCGGATTCTTCAAGGAGTCCTTCAGCTGAAGCTATATCGTCGATCTCCAGTATCCCTGCATCTATGATCCGATCATCGGCAAGAGCTGCTGCCCTCAGCACTATGCTTCTGAGCTGTCTGATATTACCCGGCCATTTGTATCCCTTAAGCTTGATCATCGCATTCTCTGTGATGATCACTTCGCGGTGTCCGGACTGCTGCAGGAAGTGCATGGCCAGTTCGGGTATATCCTCCGCTCTTTCTCGAAGCGGTGAGAGTGTAACAGGGAACTCCCCTATTCTAAAGTATAGATCCTTTCTGAATCTGCCCGCTTCGGTTTCCTCCTTCAATTCTCTGTTGCTCGCTGAGATGACCCTGGCGTTTGTGTGGAATATCTCTGATCCTCCGACTCTGGTGTATTCCCGTTCCTGAAGCACTCTTAGAAGCTTGCCCTGCAGCGAAGTCTCAAGGTCTCCAACCTCATCGAGAAAGATGGTTCCACCATTGGCATGCTCAAACCTGCCCGCTCTTGTCCGATCAGCCCCTGTGTAAGCTCCCTTTTCCGCCCCGAATAGTTCACTTTCCATTAGATCAGCGGGTATGGCAGCGCAGTTAACAGGTACGAAGGGTCCATCTGAAATTGAACTTTCCCTGTGTATCATTCTCGCGAGAAGTTCTTTTCCGGTTCCGCTCTCACCCAGCACAAGAATATTCAGATCGGTTTCAGCACCCTTCAATGCCCTTCTGAGTGTTGAATGAAGGGCGGGAGAAGATCCTACAATATCAGTGCCTGTCGAATGCACGTACCGTTTCAGCAGTGACAGGAGTCTGTCAAGATCGAAAGGTTTGGTTATAAAATCCCTTGCCCCCTCCTTCATCGCTTCAACAGCAAGGTTAACGGTACCGAAAGCAGTCATGAGAATCACCGGTGTCCCATAGTTGAATTCCCTGGATTTTCTGAGGATGTGCATCCCGTCAATATTTCCAGGAAGACAAATATCACTCAGCAGAATATCGAAAGCGCAGCTCTCGATTATCTTCAGCGCTTCCGTTCCCGAAGATACAGCGGTTACATCCCACCCATCTTCATGCAGGGCTGTTGTAAGCATATTGCGCATGGCGCGTTTATCTTCGATAAGCAGAATTCTTTCGATATCATTTACCTCCATCAAATCGCTGAATCGGGAATAGAATCATGAAGAGGGCTCCTCCTTCGGTTCTGTTCTCGCCCCTGAGTTCTCCGCCCATGGATTTTATTATTCTCCTGCTGACGGAAAGTCCAAGTCCCATATTACCGCTGCTTCTATTCTTGGTTGTCCTAAAGGGTCTGAAGACCTCCTCCCTGTCCATGGAAAGGCCTGGTCCCGTATCCGTAACCGATATTATAAGATTCTCATCGTTCTTTCTTACTGTTATATCTACCTCTGAGGATGGATCAGCCTCTATCGCATTCTTTACGATATTACAGATACACGATGCCAGAAGCCTTCTGTCAGCTTTTATCGATATTTCATCAGCTGAGACTCGTACGGAACATCTTTCACTTGCCAGCCTGCATGCTTCCCCGCATATGGAAACAATATCATCCCTGCCCAGATTAGAGGATACCGGTTCTGGAGATCTGGCGAAGTTTCCCAGTGAATTTATCCTGTCCTGGGCTGAATCAACTTCCCTTTTTACCTCGGACAGGATATTCAGCGTTCTTTCGTCCGAATGTCCTCTGGCAAGAAGGTCTACAAATCCGGACAGAGCGCATAGTGTATTTCCCATTTCATGTGATATTCCTGCAGACGCGGCCCCGATGTCAGCCATTGCAGTTTCATCGGCTATTTTCTTTTCCAGTTCACTTATTCTGGTTACATCGGTAACCAGGAGAGCGATCTCATCAGCTCTTGATCGGGATATTTCTACACTGTACATTCTATCGGTTTTCAGAATTTTATCCCTGATCTGAAGCTCGGAAGATGTATTCCCCATTTTGCTCATTGAAAGAAGAAGGGGTTTAAGCTGATGACCGGTGGGAGTTCTCTCCCACGGGAATTCTTTCATAATATCATCATCGCTCAGATTGAAGAGTTCTTCTGACTGCCTGTTGAAAAGTGAGAGTTTACCATTTTTATCAATCGCTAATACTGCCGATCCAAGGACCGATAGAATTGCACCTGATCTTTCCTCCACCCTGTCAGCTCTCTGTTCAGCCATTCTCCTGAGTTCGTTCAGCTGCTGATCCCTTTCGTGAAGAAGCTGCACAAGACGGTGGAAAGAAGCGCCTGCAGCTTCCGGATCAGTTCCGCTACCGCTACTGAAACGGTCAGCCTCAAAAAGGATCTCCCTCAATGGGTGAATTACAGTACGTGCAAGATATCTGGGTGTAAAGAATGCCAGAACTGCCAGGGCTATTGTCAGTGCCGCAAGGCCTATTACAAGTGTTCTGTATATTGTGGAAATCGACGACATGTCTGGCCTGATGCCGATAAGCAGATCAGTTTGAGCCTGCTGAACGAAGTACCAGTCAGGTGTCTCCGCAGGTACCGGCACCTCCTGGGAGGAAGAGAGTCCAACAGCTGAAATCATGTTCCCGGAAGAATCAAGTATCACCGCAGCTTCCAGGTTTCCGCTCTGGATAAGAGGTGCTGTAATGCTTTCAAATATGTCCACAGTATTGGAAGCACCGATGGAATTGCTTATTGCATAAGCTGTTGCCGTAGCCATATGACCTGATTCAGCTGCAAATTCCCTGTCTACAAGGAATACGATTATAAAGGATACTGCAACTGCAGCAGCAGCAGCTCCGATGACCAGCCCCGTCAGAAGTTCAACACCTATAATGAATTTCTTCGACAATGGATCTCCTTTACGGCAATTACTTACCTCAGCAGTATCCTGTCAAGATAGATTCCGTTAAATCTACCATGCCTGCCATCAAGCCCAAGAGGTGTTATCCGGATACTTTCCGTGCAGTCATTTAATGGAACAATGAATTCAGATCGAATTTCCTTCAGGTTTTCAGGCATTACAGGAAGACGGGTATCCCTCATAATAAGCACCCATCGAGGTGTTTCCATAACTTCCGATGATGCATATACAGAATCACACCACTCTCCACATGAGATTTCAATACCGGTATCAGCTCCGGAGGAGAATGAGCTGTGGAATACTGTAAGTCTAAGTGAATCCCCTGCATTTTCAGGTACAGGCAGAATCACGGCATCCTCAACTTGCGAAAGTCTTAGCATTTTCTCTCTTGAAAAGAACCAGAACTTCCTCAATTCAAGACCCGTTTCATCGGGGTATATAGTACAGTAGTTCCTGTATTCAGATGGAATATCCTCAGCTTCCCACGATTTCTTCTCCAATCCTCCGAAGAGGCACAGTGCGATGAAGACAGAAGTAACAGTATATTCAGCAAATCTGCTTCTACGTTTAAAGAACATGATTATAATTCCGGCGAGTATTATCCATCCAAGGAATATCGGGAGATCAAGCCTTACCGTACTGGGCAGCAATTCAGTTATCCTGCTGAATTGCCCTGAAATTCTGCTAACCAGAGAATCCGAGCCATCAGCGAAGTTGAACCTGAGAATGGGATGAGTGAACAGGACAGCGGAAATACCCAGAGATACCCAGATCAGTATTTGTACGCCTTTTCTTTTCAGAACAAGCCCGAGCGAAGCGAGGAGAACAGGAAGAAGTGGTAGAAGCATCCTTCCCACTGGTCCGGGCATGCCGCTCCACTCTGCAGGATTCCAGAAGATAAGAATCAGAAAATAGAAGAGAGCGGGAAGGCCAAGCCAGATGAACAGGTTCCTGTCAAATTTTCTCAGCAGTTGGATTCCTGCAAGCCCCGCAAGTACCCATGGTGCCTTCCAGAGCATGCCGCATTCTATATCGACAAGAGAAGAGCCGGCAGCTAAGAGTACTTCTGGTGTTCTGAAAAGCGGTTGCAGGAATAGTACTTTAATAAACGACATATTCCCGTATCTGACCCAGAATATCCGTCCGTTCAGTATAAAAAGGTCAAAGAGTAAACCTGCAGTGACAAGACACACCAGTGTTGCAGAAAGGATAAGTCTTCTTCTTCCTTTAAATTCGATTATCAGTGCCACAAGTAGACCAATGGAGAGTCCGATGAATCGGAATTTAATAAGCACCAGAATAATCGCAGCACTTATTATCCAGATGCTCTTCTTCGACCTTCTGTACGCATAAACAGCTGAGAGAAATACTGCGAGAGCCAGCCAGCCAGGAAAGACAAGGCCAAGAATACTGCTGCCGGGTATAAGGAGAAAACCGAGCACGGTAAGCTGTTTCCAGTTTTTCAAACCTGAATCCCTGAATATCTTCGACATCAGAACCAGTGCCGCCATGGCAAACAGAATATTCATTCCCCTGATACCAGGTTCAGAGAGTGGATATCCTGGTATCATCAGAGCCGGGTAAAAGCTTTGATGATGTGAGATTCCTGCAACCGTATCGCCTAACTGGCTGGAGTATTCGCTGAATCGGCCAGTTCCGGGATTTACCAGCCTTTCTGTTATGAAAGCGTAGTGTGGTTCATCGCCGGTAAAAGGAACCAGTAGAAGTATCATAGGAATCAATGGCAGCATAGCCAGCATTATTCCGAACTTTCTGGAGGACAGTGCCAGGAGTCCGGGAAATATACCCATCAGACCGCACGCTGCTGCAATAACTTCAAATCCCGTATCCACCGTCCAGAAAAGTGAAAATACTGTGAATATCGCCAGAAGATATATGGATAACCTTGGGATTCCACCCTTTCCATATACTGACGCTGTTATCAGCCAGCATAAAGGTACGAGCCTTCCCAGCAACCCTGGAGATGGCATACCGGTGATCCGCCAGATGAAGAAAATCAACATTGAAGACGCCGCATGGAAAATCATCCCGGACCTCTCTGCAGCGATCCGTCTGAGAGTGATCAAAATATGGCCTCCGCAGACTCAAAATGGATTACAGGATGGGAAAAGGGTTTCCATGAGCGGGACAAACGGATCGATACCGGAAATTCGGGTTCTTCTATGATAAGTGTATTCTCACCCGGATAAACAGGAAATGTCCTGTCAGCGGAATTGACATAGCCCACCAGATTGCTGTCCCTTACTCCCCCCGCGGAAACCTTCAGAGTAATAAAGGCAGCATCTATTCCGGGAGCCTGAAGAATCAATTCCGGCATACTGATATTCACTTGAGCCGGTTCCGTCCATAACACTTTGCCATCTCTCAGAATTTCCTCCGATACAAAAGAACCTGGCTCCTTCGAGGACGGAAGACCGGAGATTATCAGTAACGCGGAAACCCCTCCTGCAAGGATAAGTGCACGCCATTTATCCCTTTTAAATACCGAAGCGACTAGTACAGCTGCTGTAAGGGGTAGTATTCCATCGATTGCTCCAGTGAGAAGAATGCAAACTGCGGAAAGAAAGAAAAGGTACCTTGAAGCGGCAGAATCCGAAAGTACAACTGCAAGCACAGCACCGATAGTGAGCAGCGCAGGGCCTCCGGTGCCGCTTACAAACAGTAATGACAGCCCTCCAGAAATGACCGTAAAATAAGTAACAGCCCGAGGACCTTTTAAGAGTGCTGTCCCGGCAGTGTACAGACAAATTGCTATAGTGAAAAAAGAGAAACCATGTAAAATAAATACTCCGATGGATATCACCAGTGCGAAAATAAGCTTATTTGTACTTGTATGTGACATTTTCCAGCTCAATGATCTGTTCACTCCTGTCAGGCACCAGATAGAGTTCTTCTACTCCACCTGGGACCGCAGCGGTTATTTCCCGATTCTGTCCACCATTCAGAAATATTCTGGATGGAGATGCTGTATTCGACCACAGACCGACTGATCCAGGAATATTACATGATCGAATTGCCAATGTAAGTGTTCCTTCCTTATCAGGTACGCAAAGGCAGGCAAAACCGCAACTGCCTGTTTTATTGCAATCCCATCCCGGCCCCTTCTTAACATTGCTCTGGAGGTGGGGTGCCAAAGGCTGGTCATCCTGTCTCGGGTGAGGCATTCTAAGGGGTCTTGGAGCAAGCAGGTGCATTAAATATTCCTCTGGAAGGGCTGAATGTGTAATTTTCATTTTCCGCGCTCTGTGCAGCGCTGCCAGCCTCCAGAGCCAGGGCCTGCCCTTCAAGATGCAGGATATCCTTGTTCTCAACTCGGTTCTTCTCCAGTAATCCGGCAGTATGCAGTTCATTCCGCCCAGGAATTTCCTTGTCATATATGCTGAAGACTGAAGTTCCCACTTCTCTGCAAGTCTTCTTCTGCTCGAAGCACCCATCATGTGCTTTCCCTCGGACTCGGTTTGCAGGAGAAATGTATAACCCATTCCTCTCAATCGAAGGCATAGGTCCACATCTTCGTAATACATGAATATGTTTTCATCAAATCCACCTGCTTTTCGGAGCACATCAGTTCGAAAAAGAGATAAAGCTGCAGTTATACAGGGAACTTCTACCGTCATCCTGTTCGGAAATGGCTGGAAATGCATGAAATCGAAATCGTAACCCCTCCCGTATTCGGTCATGGCCGCGCCTGCACTCAGTGTGATGAGCGGCCAGCCCCACAGCCTTACAAGAGGCTGAACACCTGCTGCGCCCGGGGTATTTTCAAGCGTACATACAAGCTTGTCCAGTGATGATGATGTAATGGAAGCATCGGAATTCAGAAATAGAACGTACTCGGTGTCACAGATCGAAAGAGCCCTGTTGTTTCCGTACCCGAAACCGCCGTTCTTTCCGTTTCTGATGATTAAAGCTCCGGGAATCATTTCCTCTGCAATCTCAACTGTAGAATCATTTGAGGCGTTATCGGATATTACGATGTTGCACAGCGGTTCAATAGCTCTGGCTGTCCTGGCGAGTTCCGGAATCAGCTTCTCCGAATTCCATGTAACCACAATGGCAGTGATTTTCTTCTTCATACGCTGCTTACTTCCTGGCAGCATTGCGAAAGACGCCTGTAGAAACTATCAGTAACCTTCTCCCAGGTAAACCTTTCAAGTACTTCCTTCCGTCCCCTTGAGCCCATGACCTGTCCAAGCTCTGGGTTGCCCAGGAGTATCTCTATCCTGTTCATCAACGAGACTGTATCACCCCACGATACAAGGAAACCATTGCTTCCATCCTGAATCATATCCGGCATACCCCCCGACCAGCACCCGATAACCGGTTTCCCGGATGCCCAGGCCTCCAGAATCACAATTCCGAAACAGTCCAGGCGTGATGGTTGCAGAAGCATATCCGCTGCAGCAAGCAAATCTATGCGATCACTATTGCTTACATATCCTGTTATTACAATATTTTCATTGAATTCCCCGACTGATTCAGAACAGTCTGCGAGATACTTTTCCACATCAGGGAATACTGGACCTGCAAGCATAAGAGTGAATTCATGTCCTTTCATCCACAGATTCCTGCACGCTTCGAGAATATGTTCTGTTCCCCTGTCCCTGCAGTGAGCTGTCAGACTCAGAACCAAAGGTTTCTTTATTCCGAATCGCTTAAGGACCAAGTCCGGATCTGCGTTTTGAAACTCCTCTTGATCGATCCCGCAGCCAGAGATGTGAACCCTTTCTTCCGGTATTCCCATACCGGTGTAGAGCTCTTTCTCAAACTGGCTCTGGGCAACGACAAATGTGCTGTTCTGGAGAATCTTCTTCTGGCAGCCACTGAAATAGTGAAGCGCCTTTATACTCCTGTACTTCTCCCCCACATTGGGAAGAGGAACTGAAGCGAGTCCTGCCCCTGTCTTCCTGCTGTGACACCATCCTTCGTAAAGCATGAAGGGCATCGCATTGGCATGAACGAAGTCGAATCCTCTATCCACTGAAAGCCACCTGTGTAAAGAAGGTATGAAAGGATTCGGATAGAAATAACGATCAGGACCACAGAGTGATATTCTTCTAAGAACAGCTCGCAGGAGATTCTGCAGAGGAGGATGCACTACGGGAAAACGTATTATTTCAATGCCATTCCAGATATCCGATCTTCTCTTAATATACTGACCAGATCTGGAAACCAGCCAGGACATGTCCCATGCGTTGGTTGTGCAGATGACCGACTCGTGCCCCCATCTATTTCCGGCAAGGGCATGTTCCAGAACGTAACGCTCTGCGCCTCCGTGATAGGGCCAGGATCTGTGGACAAGATGAAGTATCTTCATAAACCTGATATCTTCCTGTAGAATCGGCAGATGCCTCCGGCTATGTCGTTCCAGTTCTTCCTGTCGGCTGCGGAGGACAAATCCCTGAGTTCAGCAACCCTTTCCGGTTCCTCAAGTGCGGTAATTTCCCTGACCCAGGCCTGATGATCACAGGGATCAAGCAGAATGCCGTTGTTACCTACGGTATCCAGAAGAGCAGTAACATTGCTTGAAATAACCGGAGTGCCGCAGGCGAAAGCTTCAAGTATCGGTAAGCCAAGTCCCTCGAACCTGCTGGGGCATAAAAGTGCTCTGGCCCCACGGTACAGCTCAACTACTGTTCTGTCAGGAATGTTCCTCAGTAGCCTCACTCCAGGTCCCTTATCAATTTTCACATCCCCCCATCCTCCCGCCCCAACAAATACAATTGGGATATCAACTCCATTATCTCTGGATCTTCTGTAGACATCCAGCAGAAATGGAATGTTCTTTCTTGGAACAAAGTTACCGACATGAAGCAGATATCCTCCAGGCTCAAGATCATTTGCTTCCATAACTGCCGCTTTCGGCGAACCAGGTGAAAATATGCTGTCCGCAGCTCCTCCAGCGCAGAAAACCCTTTCGGGAGGTAAACCGAAATATTCCATAACACGCTGCTTTGTCCATTCCGATATCGCCATAACCGAAGAGCCGCTTTCTATCAACCTGGCTTCCTTTTCAGCGAATAGAATGGTTTCCTTGGTATGCCACTGTGGGTATTCAAGTGCTGAAAGATCGTATACGGTTATTACGGAAATACTTCCAGCGGGATATTCAGGCTGAACGCCACTGTGATGAAAGATCGACTTCCCTCCCGCATATGCACATAGTCTCTTTGCCCGTGATCTCTTTTCCCATCTTTTTCTTATTGGAATTCTTCTGAAATATGGTATCTTGAGGTAGAAGGGTGTTTCAAGGATCATGCAGTCCATTTCCGGTCCGGGAACACCGGGATGCGCAGCTGGAATATCGAGAGGGATGAAATCTATCCCGAAGCGGTCCGCAACTTCCATCAGTGCACCGGCAACAGAGAGAAGGTACCTGGAGACTCCACCAAGTGCATGTGGCACTATACTAAGATCGAAAAGAACACGAATGATGCTATTTCCAGATAACATTCGAGATCCATCCATCACCCCTGAAACTCAGTGTTCTGCCATCCAGGCTTACAACAGTTGGCTCGCTGTCGAGTTCGATGCCGCCGACGGTACCCTCTCCCCATGCGGTTACCATCGCTCCTTCTGAACATTCAGGACCTTCAAGTTCTGCAATACCGGAGAATTTCCAGGTTACAGGCACTGTGCCCAGATCCCTCGTGAAACCTGTTTGAAGCTCGTGCCATGCCGGTGATATCGAAACAAGATTCTCAACCACGGGATTATCCTGAGGAAGTTTTTCCGCAAGGCGGAGAACCCTTTTCCAGTCACTTACCAGCCTCTCTTCTGAACCTGTATCCACTGCGTAGACCGCTCCTTTCAATGAGAGGGTATTCCTGAGGTCTGGTCTTCCCTCAAGCAGGAGAATCGCTGAGCGGATGCCCTGAACAATACTGTCAGGTGGAATTCTTATCACCGCATCGGATGGGAGGTTATTGAACGCTCCGGATGCTGTGACGATGGATGGTATACCTGCCCTCATCGCTTCAAGAAGACTGCCGGATGTCTCACCGCATGTCGGATGCCTGACATCAAAAACATAATCCAGTGTTCTTATCCAGCTCTGATATTCCATCTCTTCAAGTCTCCCGGTTCTCATGGTCCATTCAGGCAGCCCTTCCGGGTAATTCCCACCTATCAGAACAAGACCAGCAGCCGGATAATCAATTCTCAGCAGTTCAACAGCCTCTATAATTTTATCAAGGTTCCTGCCGTATTGATTTGTTCCAACCATTCCGAAACATAGAGGAAATGGTTTTAAGGGTAATTCTAATTCCGGAAGAGGACTTAGCGGATGTCCGATAGTTAATACGCATCCTTCCGGATAGGATTTCCTTATGATGGAAGCTGCGTATGGATTAAGGCATACAGCGGAATGTGACGCATGAAGAGCTCTCCCGAGCAGAGGGTACTGTTTGAGCTTTCTATCGTATTGGGCAGCAGGGATATTACCGTTAGATAGATCCTTTTCTACATCTTCTGCAGCTGGTCCGTAGCAGAATCGAATTTCCCGCCTGTAATCCTCCCACCTGCTGCTTTCAATATAGCAGTGTCTGAGCATATGATGGATGGTCGTTTCATGAAATAGAGCAGTTCCCGATAATCTGTACAATGCCTGGACAACCCCGAAGCAATGCGGTGAATTGCCCACCTGGAATATTCTGGCATCAGGCAGTTCATCCTCCTGCAGTTCCTCAACCGGGATGCTTCCCACATAAGAAGGAAGAGTTAAAGGGTCACTTCCACTGGTGTAGGCGACCGTCCAGTCCACGAAATCCGATGTGTTTTCCAGTACTCTCATGGCATATGTGGCCAGTCCGGTTTTCAGCGGGGGCAATGGCGTTACGAGAAGCGCTTCAGTCCTTTTCTCAGACATCTCCCCTCCATAGCCTCAGCCGCAGCTGGATGAGCTGAACAAACATTTCCATGATTGGAGCTATCCTGACCCAGGCGAATATTCCCTTCCTGTAGCTCTCACATGATACACTGCCTGCCCTTCTTGGATAGTGTGATACGGGAATCTGCCGGACTCTGTAACCTAGCTTTCTCGGGAGTATAAGGAGTTCCAGGTCAGCCACACTGGATGATGATCTTATTCTTACCTGATCGAAGATAGCGCGCCGAAACAGTTTGAAAGATGCGTCCACATCCTTGAATCCACCGAAAAAGATTATATAGGTAAGTGTATTGTATGCGAAGGAATACATCAGCCTCATCAGGGGATCCTGCCTTTTCCGCCTGAAACCGGAGATAACATCCGCTTCGTGGCGCAAATTCCAGAGAATTTCAAGCTCACTTAAATTGAACTGCCCGTCACAGTCAGTGTAGAATATCCATTTCTTCGATGAAGAGATAATACCTGTATTAACAGCACTTCCTATACCTCTGTTTTTTTCGTGCTTAACCAGCTTCACATCCTGATACGTCTTTGAGAGTTCTTCCGAGATCAAGGCGGTTCTGTCGGAAGAGCCATCGTCAACAACAATTATCTCCCACTCAATTTCAAGGCCTGACAGCACTTCAATGGCTGTTTCAATCATGTACTCAACGTTTTCCTCTTCGTTGAATGCAGGAAATACTACAGAAAGGCTGTCAGGGTGCTTTTCTTTGATAGAGAACCCTCCTGTGAATCAATAAAGAATAAAAAAAGAATAACTATGTCGGGGTAGAAAATACCCCAAGATGGTCTCGAAGTCTACCGAATTGTTGAATTAGGCGTCAGCACCTGTAAGGTTAGCCGGAACGTGTGAAACGGAAAATCCAGATTCCTTCTGCCTGGCTACCGAATCGTACCTATTCCCCGGCATTATTCAGGTATACCCTGGCATTCCGAAGCAGCGAGGGATCTACACCACTCTCGAGGTAATGTTCCATGTCTTCCCTGCACAGCTCGAAGTCACCGTTCTCAAAATGTGCCTTTCCTCTGAAGTAATATGCATCAGCATCATGCCATCCGGGTTCGTATGCCATCGCAGTGGTCAGATCCTCTATCGCCTGGTCATTATTGCCGATTATCAGATGCGAGCGACCTCTCCTGAATGAACAAAACCACATGTATTCATGTGTAAGCCCCATCTCGATAGCATCATCGTAGCATTCGATGGCCTCGTACTCACGATCCAGCATGTAGTAAGAATCCCCAAGCTGTAAATGAAAATACGGCTCAGAAGGATTCAGCTGTACCGCGTTCAAGGCTGCTGTCAGTGAGGATTCGTGATCTAGAATATCCAGGTAACACCGACAAATGTAGGAGAGGAACCACGATTGCTCCTCCGGAATATTTGAATGATCGTATCCTTCTTCAAAGTAATGGATTGCAGACTCATAATCACTCTCCTCCGCGTATGCTTTTCCCAGATGCTGATATTCATCGAAACCGTCCGGATCCAGTCGCAGGGATTCGTTAAAGTCATTTATCGCAGCTTGTCTTTCACTGAGCATGTAATTGCAGTATCCCCTTTTGCTGAGAAACACCGGGTTGTTCTCATCCAGCTGCAGGGCGTTGTCATAGGAGGTTATCGCACTGCTATAGTCCCCGACTTGCATATGCAGCCATCCAAGATATGCGTGTTCGGTGGAACTTGCCTGGAAACAGTCTATTCCTGCTTCAAAGTCACTGATGGCGGACTCATAGTCTCCCAGAAGTTCGAAGCAATATCCCCTGTCGATATAGTAACTGGCATTCAGTGATGCATCCTGCTGGTAATGTAAAGCATTCGTAAAGGAGTCGATAGCTTCTTCGATATCACCCATCGCTCTGAGTGCGCACCCCAGATTTGCCCAGCCGGTAGGGTACGATGTATCGATTTCAAGAGACCGGTATATATCCTCAGCTGCAGCCGCGTACTCCTCCATATAGATGTATATGTAACCACGAGTGTTCAGGTAGCACGGCTCATCGGGCGCCAGGAGTATTGCGGATGAAATGCACTCGATTGCATTATCGTATTCGCCAAGCAGTCGATACATCCTGCTCATGTTGTAAAGGTTCTCCGGATTAATCGGGTCCAATTCATTCACTGTGAGGTAGTCGTCAATCGCTGCTTCAACCTCCCCCATCGTCTCAAGGATTCCACCCCGATACGTGAAATGGAGATGAGTCTCGGGATCAAGTTCAATCGCCATATCTGCATCTTCCAGTGCTGCATTCGTATCTCCAAGATTCCTGTTGGCAAGGCCTCTCAGTGAATATGCAAGTGCAACCAGGTCATCGGGAGCCATGCCCACGCGGTCCAGAGACCTGTTCAGGCATAGAAGAGCATTCTCGAAATCATCCCGCGAAAGGTAGGCGTATCCTGTCAGCATATCTATCAGGAAGTTGATTCGATCAGGTGGATCGGACCCCGGAATCAGCTCGCTCAGAGGAAAAGTCCCCTCGAGATCGAAATGTATATGTATTACCTGCCCGGCAGTAATTCCGGCTGTGCTCGCGACTGATATGACTACCCTTGCATGGGTCCCGGGCATATCGTAAACGCCGTAAACGACAAGATCAGCTCCATCCTGTTGAAATCGACCGAAATTTTCATCAAATGTCCCGGTTACTTCAATTATCTCGTTCAACCTGACAGTGCTGAATGTTTCATCTTCAGCTCCCTTGCTGGAAAACCAGGAAAAGAGCGATTCTGTTACGGGGATCACCACAGGATCAGGTCCTGAAAATTCTGCGAAGAAAACAGTGATTTTATCCTCGGAGGACTGACCGAATAATGGCATTGATAGAAGGAGAACCGGTAGCATAAAGCGAATACACGAGAAGTGATTTGATTCTGGATGTGACATTTTTTCTCCTCTGAGTGGATAAGCATTCCGGATCATCCTCAATGTGCTTCTCTTTGTTTAATGCGGAAAATGCTACAGTAATGTATCAGTTTAGATAATACCCCAGGAACGGATCGAAGTCTACCGAATTGATGATAGCAGGTTATGCTCAGGCTGAACTGTTGAACGGCGTATTGGTTTCCCTTCCGCAGAGCACCAGGCAGCCGCTTCCTGCGGCCGGAGCTGCCCATTCCAGATCGAACCTTACAGTACCCTCCGCATCATTAGTTTCTGAAAGAAGCCATTTACCGCCTCTGCCTGCATAATCGCTTCTGAGATGTTCCTTTTCGATAACAAGGATCGAGTACCTGTTGCCTTCTGAACCGAACACACTGAGAGAAAGAACTCCGGTATCAGATCCCGAAGCAAGACTCCAGCTTTGATCACATTGATTAATCGAGTACAGATATTTGGAAACCGGGACTCCGAACGAGTCGGAAATATAGTTCATGATAACCTCCACTGATGTTATAGAGGTTATATAACATGATAAAGAAGAGATGTAAACACCCGTTTACCTTTACTAATCGAGTCTGTCGCGGAGCTCATAAAGTATTTCCAGAGCTTTCCTTGGTGTCAGTGTGTCCGGGTCCAGATCCTTAATTTGATCCAGCACGGGATTGCTTTTTTCAACCTCAGTCTCTGCGAAATGGAGTTCCAGCTGATCCTCTCCCGCTCCTCCAGTCATAAGATGTTTCCCGGCTTCAAGATCAGACAATACCTTTCTTGCTCTTCTAACAACCTTTTGCGGTACACCGGCCATAGAGGCTACGTGTATTCCGTAGGATTCATCGGTGCTTCCCTCTTCAATACTGTAAAGAAACACTACTTTGCCTCCAGAGTCCTTTACTTTAACATTCACGTTCCAGACGGCCGGAAGAAGATTGGCGAGTGCTGTAAGTTCGTGGTAATGGGTTGCGAAAAGAACAAGTGGTCTGTGTTTTTCATTGTTGTGCAGATACTCTACCATTGCCCAGGCAAGAGATAATCCATCGTAAGTGCTAGTTCCCCTGCCTACTTCGTCAAGAATGGCAAGACTGGCAGGAGTGCTTGAATTCAGAAGAGCGGCTGCTTCAGCCATTTCGACCAGAAATGTAGACTGACCCCTTGTTATGCGATCCTTAGAGCCTATTCTTGTAAATATTCTGTCTACAGGTGAATAAACCATGGATTCAGCCGGAACAAAGGAACCAGCCTGCGCCAGAATGACAAGAAGGGCAGCCTGACGGAGGTACGTTGATTTCCCGGCCATATTGGGGCCTGTTACAAGAAGTATGCGTCTACCCTGGTTGAGTTCTATACTGTTTGGAACACACTCACCCTGAGGGAGAATCTCGTCCAGTACAGGATGTCTGCCGTTAATGATGGAAATCCCGGGATTATTCGACAATTCGGGTCTAATGTACCCTCTATTCAGCGCAATTGTGCTGAGCGACGAGAGTACATCATACTCTGCGAGAATTCTTCCGGCATTCCTGATACCATCTACACTCCGGGCTACTTTCTCCCGAAGATCGCAGAATATATCCTGCTCTATCCTTTCGATCTCTTCGGTAGCTTTGAATATCCTGGATTCAACCACTTTCAGATCAGGTGTTATGAAACGTTCTGCGTTTACAAGGGTCTGTTTCCTTATATAGTGTTCGGGAACCTTGTCCAGATGGCTTTTTGATACCTCAATATAGTATCCGAAAACCCTGTTGTTTCCTATTGTCAGGTTCGGGATACCGGTTTTCTCCCTCTCCTCGTCCCGTCTGGATATTATCCACTCATTACCTCCTGCATGTATAGAGCGGTATTCATCGAGTTCCTTCGAAACACCTTCTCTGATAACACCCCCATCGGACAGTTTTGCCGGCGGCAGGTCCACAATAACCGAATCTATAAGCCTTGCAGTTTCTTCGAGAAGATCTGTTGACGCTATTCCGGACAGTATCCGGGAAGATGAATCCTTCAGAATATCGAATATCAGCGGGAGCTTCGCGATCGTATCCGCCACCGCTCTTAGATCTCGAGGTGCTGAACGAAGAGTACCAAGTTTTCCTGCCTGGCGTTGCAGGTCAGCCGTACCGTCAAGGATTTCTATCAGTTTCGCAAGGGTTCCCTTCGTTTCTATAAGCCACTGCAGTGCATCGTACCTCTCAGATATTTTATTTCTATCCCGAAGAGGCGAGGAGAGCCATTTTCTCCATTCTCTTGATCCAGCTGGTGTTTTTGTACAATCCGTGATATCCGACAGTATGCTGGATTCTTCCCCGGGTGACGCTTCGGTAAGATTCAGAGAACGAGCGCTGCCTCTGTCTATTATCAGGTTGTCCTCGCGCCTGTACATGCCGCTGAAACACAGATGGGATACATCCATCATCTTTGTATCCCGCACGTAGGTCAGAAGGGCACCAAGCGCTGAGAGAGCAGGGCTGTCAGGCTCCAGGCCAAGCCCTTCAAGAGCAGAAACATCTAGCAGAGACTCTACACTGGATTCAGCGGTATCAGAATCGAACTTCCAGGGTTCGAGCTCCGTAATTTCGCAACCGGCAGGCGGTTCTATTTTGCAGCCCTCACCCAGAAGTATCTCGGATGGTGCTTTTCTGGCGATTTCCACAGGCAGAAGGTCACTGTTCATTTGGGTGACCTCAATATCACCGGTCGAGAGGTCGCAGAATGCGAGCCCTCCCCTCCTGTTACCGATAACAGCCGAACAGAGGAGAACTGTCCTTCGCTCATCAAGAGCGGAACCGCTTACAAGAGTACCAGGGGTTATTACTTCCACCACCCCCCGTTTCACAAGGCCGATCGCCTTTGCGGGATCTTCGGTCTGCTCGCATATGGCTACTCTGTACCCAGCTTTTATCAGCTTTGAAAGGTATCCATCAAGTGCGTGGTATGGAAATCCGGCAAGTGGAATCTTCTCACCGGTCTCCCTGCTTCTGCCTCTTGCAGTAAGAGTAATACCAAGAACCCTTGAAATGGTTTTTGCGTCTTCAAGGAAGGTCTCGTAGAAATCTCCCATTCTGAAAAGGAGTATCTCGCTCTGGTGTTTTGATTTGATCTCCAGGAACTGCTGCATCATAGGGGTTTTCATGATCTCATAAGCTCCATTGCACTTTCTGCGAGATTGAATGGCAGTATTCCCTTTCTACAGATCTCGCTCCCGAACTGACAGGAATTGCCTCCATGCCTGTGACACGGCCTGCATCCAATACCGCTGACCATATAGTTACCCTTCCGATCCGCCCTCCAGAAACCCAGCGAGGGTGATGTGGATGTAAATACCACAAGAACCGGAACGCCCAACGCCATAGCCAGATGTGCAGGACCTGAATCCGGAGAGATCAGCAGATCCAGGGATTCAATTTCATTGATAAGACCCTCTATCCCTGCTGATCCAGAGTATACATCGATATTCCCTCTGCTGATTGAAGAAGCTGTTCGGAGTAGCATTTCCTTATCCTCCGAACCGCCGAGAAGCACTAATTCAGCACCGTGCAGGTCGGTCAGAATTCTTGATGTTTCGGAAATCACCCCGGAGGGTATCGATTTGATGTACCAGCGCCCTCCTGTAACTATTCCGATTCTCAATCCTTCTGAAACAGTTTTCCTTCTTCTCTCAAGTACGGGGTCCGGGCTGCTCTCCAGGGCTGCGCATCGTATGAATTCCCAGCTGCGCAGGGGCATCGATTCAGCCTCCTTATCCATCACGCGTTTTCTCAGCTTCCTGTCCATGCGGAATCTGCCTCTAACACGTCTTCCGGCGGTAGCGATTCTCGAAGCGATGTTATTCTGGAGATCTATTACAATATCCGGTGAAATCCTATTTATGAGCTTCCGTAAATGGAGTGGTCCGGTATCCTTAGCAAGTGGTACTGGATGGATGTTCCCAGGCATACGCTCAACCACAGGTTCATACTGCTCAGATGTAACAAAGAATACTTCGCAATGCCCGGAAAGCTCCGAAGCTGCAGGCTGGGCAAGAACTACATCCCCCAGCGAATGCAGACGGATAACCGCCGCGCTATTTATCTGAGAACTGCATGTCATAGAGAAGTTTGTACTTACCATTCATTTTGAGTAATTCAGGGTGCGTTCCGCTTTCAATAATTCTGCCGTTATCGATATATAGAACCCTTGTAGCTTTTGTGATAGTACTGAGCCTGTGAGCTATTATCAGAGAAGTCCTGCCCTCAATGAGACCGTCGATTGCTTTCTGCACCTGACGTTCGGAATGAGTGTCCAGTGCGGAGGTTGCTTCATCGAATATAAGAATATCAGGATCTTTCAGAACGGCCCGTGCAATCGCCAGGCGCTGCCTCTGTCCACCGGAAAGTCTTGCGCCTCTCTCCCCTATCATCGTTTTGAAACCACCGGGGAGGTCCTCTATGAACTCGAGCGCATTGGCAATCTCTGCGGCCAGCCTTATTTTTTCTATGGGGATGCTTTCTTCACCATACGCAATGTTGTTCCTTACCGTATCGTTGAAAAGGACTGTCTCCTGTGTGACAACACCAAGGTTCCTTCTCAGTCCCTCGAGATCGACGGTTTTAAGATCACTTCCATTAATCAGAACTGAACCGGAATCCGGATCGTAGAACCGCGGAATAAGGTCTGCAATGGTACTCTTGCCTCCGCCGCTCGGGCCAACCAGTGCGACTATTTCACCTTTCTCAATTGAAAATGATACATCTTTCAGGACAGGAACAGAGCTTTCGTAGCTGAAACAGACGTCCCTGAACTCTATCCTGTCATGAAACCTATCGAAGGGAACCGGATCAAGCGGCTGTTCTATTGCAGGCTTCTGATCCATAAGTTTAAAAACCCGCTCTGCTGAAGCTATACCTGTCTGTATCCTGCTGTTCGCTGTGCTGATGGTCTTGATAGGTTTCATCATAGATAGAGACGCGGCGAGAAAAACAAGAAATCTACCTGTAGAGAGTGAACCTCCGGAGAGTATAGCACTGCCTCCGTACCACATTATGAATCCGCTTGCAATAGAGCCCATGATCTCAGTGACCGGGCTTGCGAATGCTCTCTCACGCTGCAGTGATGTTTCCGTCCTCCTGTGAACATCCAGTATACCGGTAAACCTTGATACTTCGAATTTCTCCATGGAAAAGGCTTTTACAATCCTGATGCCGAATATCGTTTCCTGAAGAAGTGCTGAGAAATCCGACAGTTTTTCCTGTGAATAATGAGTCTTTTTCCTGAGCCTCCTGCTCAATATGAGAATGAAGAGCATTGCCGGAGGGAAAACAAGAAGTGTAATAAGAGCAAGACGCCATGAAGCCCAGAGCGCGAGCCCAAGATAAACCAGAAGAAGCACAAACTGCCTCGGGACGCTCATCATCATTTCGGTCATCGCCCAGTTCATGTTCCCCACATCAGAGGTGAACTTTGCCATCACATCACCCGACCTGGCTGATGTATAGAATCCCATATCAAGCTGCAGCAGATGGCTGTAAAGTCTGCCTCTGATGTCAGCGACAACACCCTGTTCCGCTCTTGAAAGAAAAAACACCTGCATGAAACCCAGAAGGTTTTTAATCAATACTATGAACAGCATTCCGATGACTATGACTATCAGTACCTGCTGCGGATCCGATTCTCTGAAAGTCTCTCTAAGTCCCTCCACAAGGTCTCCCCCTGCAGAGATAACACCTCCAGGACTGAATGATAGCAGTTCCGAACCCATTGTTCCCAAAGCATCACCGGTATTCTCCCTGAGCGATGGAAGGAAATCACTTTTATCCGCAGCAGTATCAGTTCTTGCAAATACATTATCAAACAGAGGCAGGATCATACCCAGTGATGCTCCGCTGAAAACAGCGAAGAGAACCATGCACAGCATGGCTCCTGTCATCCACTTCCAGTAGGGGCGGAGATACGATAGAATTCTTAATATGGTACTTTTCTTTTTCATGGTAGACACTATCTTCACCACAAATCATGTTCAGGTCAAGTAATGAGGTACCCTGTCAAGCAATAACTGTCGCATCCTGCTTGCTCTTCAGAGCCCCAGCTGCGTTACTGGTTCAATTACATAACGATGCTATGCTCATTCACCAGTGCCTTGCAGGAACGGAGAATAGCGGCGCATTATATTGACACTTAATACTTGACAGGGCACCAGGCTGGAACAAGACAGGGTGATTTGGGTATATTACCTGTAAAGATACTGATCACGACCCCTGAAAGGTGTATTTTGACTGGAAGAATAATTACAGCCAAGCGTGAGAAGAAAGATTCAAGATCCGATTCCGAACTTATGATTGACCTCTGCAAAGGCGATGAGGATGCCTTTTCTGAAGTGATCAGAAGGTTCCAGGCTCCAATTTACTCAATGCTGATTAGGATGCTCGGAAACGATGAGGATGCCCAGGAAATGCTCCAGCTTACATTCTGCAGGGTATACAGGTACCGGGAAAAATTCGATACTGACAGAAAACTGGTTAACTGGATATTCACGATCGCCAGCAATCTTGCAAAGAAGGAATGGCGCAGAAGATCAAGATGGATAAATGTCCCGCTTGAGCATGCCATCCTTACAAGCCCCGGTAAGACGGCACCACATTACAATGCTGGAAGGGTCGAACTAAAGGCATCTATAGAGGAAGCAGTTGATAAACTGCCTCCCCATTACAGAGAGCCTTTTATTCTTAGAGAACAGGAACAGATGTCATACGAGGAGATTGCGGATATCCTCAATATCCGGCTTGGAACTGTAAAATCAAGGATCAACCGAGCCAGAACCAGACTAAGAGAACTGCTGGATGATGTATGGGAAGAGTGGAAATGAACTGCACAAACGCTTCTAAATTAATCAGTCTTGTTATCGATGGTGAAGCTGCTGAATATCAGAAAAGACTTCTTGATTTCCACCTTTTGGGTTGCAGTTCATGTAGAAAAGCCATGAGCATGTGCAGGGATATTTCAGAGATAGCCAGAGAACTACCCGCTCCGACACCTCCTGCAGACCTTGAAAAGAGTATCAGGGAAATGCTCCAGGCAAAAGTCGATATCAGCCATTCTGAGCACAAATTTCACAGCGCGTATCTTACCCTGCCCGCTGTTGCTGCTCTTCTTATTTTCGCCCTTGCGATACTTCCTTTTTCGGGCAATCATGAATCAAGCACTGAAACCGCAACCATCGCATTGGCCACTAACGAATCGAAGAACACTGACATCAGGCTTTCTTCAAAATCGGGCATCAGGACAGCTCCCCTCTCTGATTACTCCAGACAGGCGAGCCTGATCTCATTTTAGATAAATGATTCCAATTCTAATTGCAGCGCTGACAGCACTTGCAACCCCCGCATCCATGATGGATCAGGTACATACTGTCAGAATCGAAACTTCTTCCGGTACAATAGAACTCTCCACTGCACTGGCAATTTCACCGAACCATGCCATTGCACTCTGCATTTTTTCCCCGGAGAACCCCGTTACTGTAGAAACATCCTCCGGTATACTTTTTCCTGATTCCCTCATTGTATCACCAGATCTAGGCATGGTGATAATGGTTTTTAAGGAAGATGTCTTCAGCAGCTATCAGATTCCCTCCAATATCGTACCGGATATAGGGGAAAACCTTACGATAATCGGCCACGGATTAAGCGGTATACTTGCTGTGGACGGCAGAGCACGGGAAAAGTATCCCGACGGTTCATTCCTGCTTACTTCCGATCTAAGGGATGGTCTGATGGGTGCCGCGGTATTCAACGAAAACGATGAATACGTCGGGATCATCACCGGGATGATCAGGCCGGATCGCCAGTTCAACGAATCGGATGACAGAGATTATCTTGTCCTTTATCCAAGTCAGATCTGGTACATGTGGGCAAAACTGGTTGTGCTGTCCGAGGAATACACCGAGTATTCCTTCGGTGTAACCGCTCTTTCAAACATATCCCTTACTTTCTCCAGGCCTTCGGGGATTCATATTCTATCAGTTTCCACAGGAAGCAGAGCCTGGGAAGCCGGATTGAGACCTGGCGATCTGATAACACATATAAACGGCACTCCGGTTTATCATCCAGAAACCCTTCGAGGTCTTCTGATCCTGTCAGATAACACGCTGCAGGCCACAGTACTAAGAAATACATTCGAGAGAAACATTCCTATTCCGCCATTTAAACAGGACTGAGTTCTATTTTACAAGGATATATACAGCTTCGTTATCAGCAGAACAGATAACAGCCCTTTCTCCATCATTGCTTACGTCAATGCCGGAGGGAAGACCGAAATCCATTGTCTTCACTTCGATCTGACCACTCTCTGCAACTATGACCATTCCGATTCCCGGACAGGCAGCATATGCGAAACTGCCGTCAGGCATTGCAGCTGAGGCGGTTGGAATTGTGGGGAATGTAATCATCTTGTAAAGTGTGCAGGTTTCAGATTTAATAAACCAGAGTTCGTTGCTGCCGTCAACTATTGCGCAGATGTAGCCAGCAGGCCCCGGAAAGAGATCGTACACTTCACCGGGAACGGAAACATGTCCTATCTCAGACCATGTATTGGTATCGTAACCGATAATAATGCTGTTACTGCCGTCAGCAATGTATAGAACGCTGTTCTGAGCTGATGCAATACCCTGGCAGTCTCCAATGGCAATATCCGGAACAACGGATACTTCCCCTGTAGCCAGGTCGATCAATCCAATACTGTCATTGTCCATGGAGATCCATGCCGCATCACCCTCGGAGGATACCGAAATGAAGCTGCAATCGACAGTAATTTTTATGGGATCTTCGATAAACGCGCCTGAGAGATTCACAGGATGCAGAAGAGAACCGGTCAGAACGTAGCCGAAACCGTCCACATCACTGTCTGCGATGTCATCTATTTCCAGCCCCAGATCAATGACCGCTTCGGTTTCCCCGTTAATGATATCAATGACTGCAATGCTGTTTCCAGCGGCAACAAGAGCAATATCATAATCGATCATGCATTTACATATGGAGGGTACTCCAATGGTCTCAAAGGATATATTGGCGTCGATCTCTCCTGGAAAACCCGGAATTGAGGGCTCCTCCTCACCGAAAATGCATGACAGAGAAAAAAGCACACATACAGAGATGATTCCTCTTTTCAATACTCCCATTGAGCCAACTTTCATCCTGATACCTGTATCCTTACATTGCGATTTCTGGGACGATTGTCATGATCCACAACAACTATCTGCTGCCAGGTCCCGATTAATACTCTGCCATCCACAACCGGGAGTGTAATGCCAGGACCCATAAGGGAAGCTCTCATGTGGGAGAATCCATTATCATCTCCCCATGTTTCCGAATGACGGGACCTGATACTCCTTGGAATAATCTTCTCAAACAATTCTTTCATATCTTCAACCAATGCCGGTTCGTACTCAATTGTGGTAACTGAAGCCGTTGACCCTATCACCGTCACAGCAACAAGACCATCTGCTATTCCGGAAGCGGATACTGTGGATTGAACCTCTTCTGAAATATCAATTATATCCGAAAACCCGGCTGTCGATACATTTATAGTTCTACCATGAACCATTCGATATTTCCCTTTCTGTTAAACTCTATGAGCTTCAGAACAATGGGCTCTAGGCGGACTCAGGATGCCTGAAGTACACTGTCATCGCTGCTCCTGTAATACAAAGCACTATTCCTGCAATCTGAAGAGGGGTGAGTTTTTCCTTAAGCACTAGAACACCCAGGATGACCCCCAGTACAGGGGCAAAACAGAATGCTATGGTCATTACAGATGAAATATTCCCGTGCTTCAGCCCGGTATACATGAACATTATCCCGAGACCTCCCGCAAGTACGCCTCCTCCAGCCGCGATAAGGATAATAGGTTTCGCTCCGGCACTTTTCAATTCACCCCAGTAGGGATATGAAAGAAAAGTCAGGAGCAAAAGGCTGAAAACTGTCCTGATGGCTGTGCCCATAACGGGAGTCAGGTTCCCAAGTCTTATGCCCGTTTTTTCCATTAATGATCCTACAGCCCAGCAAACAGCGGTAAGCACTGCGTAAAACTCAGCCTGCAATTCGAATTCCTTTCAGAAGAAGTTTACTCTTTACCGCTCCAGCAGTATGTGCAGAGTTTATCCCCGTCAAGCCCGATAGCATCGATGAGATCATCCAGCCGCTGATAGGAAAGTGATGTGAGCCGGAGCCTCTTTCTGATCCGCTCTATCATCTCCGCATATTCGAATGAATCGGGATCAAGATATGCCAGGGGAACGAACTCACCGGTTCCCTCAAGCTCTTTTATAGCTTTTCTGCCTGCCAGATCCATAATTGAACGGGATCTGGAAAAATTGAGATACTTGCATCCAAAGACAAGTGGTGGACAGGCCGGTCTCATGTGTATCTCAGCTGCTCCTGCGTCGAACAGTCTCTTAACGGTATCCTGAAGCTGTGTACCCCTTACTATGGAATCTTCACAGAAGAGAAGCCGTTTGTCCTGTATCAGCTCCCGAATAGGAATGAGTTTCATTCTGGCTACAAGATCCCTCTGTTCCTGTTTCTGTGGCATGAAACTTCTAGGCCATGTAGGCGTGTACTTCACAAAGGGCCTTCGGTAAGCTATCTTCGCGTAATTAGCGTATCCGATTGCGTGCCCTGTTCCCGAATCGGGAATACCGGCGACCATATCAACCTCAGTACTGTCACGCCTGGCAAGACATTCTCCGCATCGGTTCCGGACATCTTCCACGTTTATTCCTTCATAGTTCGATGCAGGAAAACCGTAGTAAACCCAGAGAAATGCGCAAATGCGCATCTTCTCCTCTGGATCTTTCTTCTTTTCGAAACCTTCTGGACTAAGCAGTACTACCTCTCCAGGGCCGAGCTCATATATGAATTCGTATTCGAGATTGGGAAAAGCACACGTTTCAAATGTCACTGCCAGACCCTCGCTCTTCTTTCCAACTGAAATGGGTGTCCGCCCGAGTCGGTCTCTTGATGCGTAGATACCCTCATCCGTAAGAAGCAGCACAGAACACGAACCTTCGATCGATTCCTGCGCTCTTGTAAGGCCTTCGGTGAATGAATCCTCCTGGTTTATCAGCATCGCAACGACTTCTGTGGGGTTTACTTCAGCACCCGTCATTTCGGTGAAGTGCCCGGACCTGTTTCTGAATACCCCTTCTACGAGTTCACTCATGTTGTTGATTACACCAACTGTAACTATTGCATATTTACCCAGGTGAGAACCGATTATCAGGGGCTGATCCTCGTAATCACTTATAACTCCGATTCCCATGTAACCATCCATACCAGCTATATCATCCTCGAATTTTGATCTGAACTGAGCGTTTGTGATATCATGGATAACCCTGTGTATTCCATCGTCGCTCTTAACTGCAAGCCCACCCCGCATGGTACCGAGATGAGAGTGGTAATCGGTTCCATAAAACAGATCTGAGGTACAGCTGTTCTTCGAGACAACACCGAAAAATCCACCCATGAAAGCCTCTCAATCCAGATTGTTTGCTAAGATTCAGTGATTCTGCAGGCAGTATCCACCAATCAAGTATAAACAGATATCCAGGCCTTTGACTACCTGCTCAAGATGACAAATGGAACCGTTACTGAACCGGAATCGAAAATTCCTGTTGCGGTATAGAGTCCTCCGGGTAATTTGCTGCCGCTGCAATCCCTGCAGTCCCAGAGGATTTCTTTTCCAGAGAGGAGATCAGAATTACTGAAGTTTGCAACCTGTCGCCCGGAAATATCGTATATGGCAAGGCCAGAAATAGAAATCACATCCGAAGAGAGGAATAATTCTATGGTTACGTAAACGGATGCCGGATTAGGATAAACACTCATGGCGACTGAACCTGTAGCTTCCTCCACGGGGCTTATACCAACAGAATACAGGTAAGCGAAAGCGTTCAGAAGATTCGGTCTTGGGCCTATATTTCCTGAAGGAGGCAGGATCTGGGGAGTTCCAGTACTTATCAGAGCTCCTCTTAGTAGCGAAGGCGTAAGTGTAGCTGCGGGATTGCCGTTGGCTACCCAATAACCGACACAGCAGGCAGCTGCTCCGGCAACTATCGGTGAAGCGCTCGATGTGCCGGAGAATGTCGAGGTATAGTAGTAGTTCGGACCCATCGCTGAGTACAGATCGCTGTAACCAGTTGTAACGACATCCTCCCCCCACCCCTGAAGATCAAATCTGGGACCGTAGCTGGAGAATGAAAGCCTCTGCAGATCTCCTGCCGGCCATGGCCCTCCGGCATATGCGCCGCCAGCTCCGATGATCATCGCTCCGCTGTCTCCAAACCAGTTTAGAGAACCTGTGTTGATATTTCCGTTGCCGCCAGCCTGAACAACATGGATGCCATTTGCTACAGCGGTCTGTATTGCGGCGTAGACACCGTTGTAGGTCTGAGGATTAGGGGAGTAGTTCATCCACCATTCAATCGGAATGAAGCCATTGGATCCCGTATAATCCCACTGCTGTTCAAGTAGGATCACATCTCCAGCGGACAGGTTTGATATAGCCACAATGATCGCCCCGGGCACGTTCCATTGTGGTGAAATACCGTAATATGTACCGCATGTTTTGAGGTTTGCTCCAAAGCAGATCCCTGTAGTACCCCAGGCGTTTAAGTCAGATACCATCTCACCAATAACAGCAGTACCATGGTTATTATCACTGAAGGGATCCTGCACGTAGCTGTTTATCTGTGACCCCATAGCCTTGGATACATCCATATGGTTGTAATTCCAGCTGTATTCCAGGTCGCAGACCGTCACCCCGATACCGTCACCTCCAGGCTGCGTCCATGCATAGAGTGCGTCTATTCCCGTAGGATTTCCTGCAGCAGGGTTCAGATAGCCCTGCATCCCCTGGTAATTAGGTGGCTGGGGAGCAGGTTGTGGAAGCGGGACAGGCATTGCGCTGATAATACCGGGAAGTTCCTGAAGGATCTCTGCTAATTCCCATACATCAATATCGCTCTCGAATCGAAGCCTGTAAATATTGTTAAGATTGTAAAGCTCTTGTCCAGTGAGCAGTTCCCCACTGGACTCCATTTTATCAATCGCTTCCTCTGATACCGTTGATATCCTCTCCCACTCGTAACTTGTCGTAAGTTCAAGCGCTTCTTCAAGGCCATCCAGAACTCCGCTTTCAGAAATATCGGTAAGAATCCCGCACCTCAGCCTGGCACCCTGCTCGAACATAACCTCGATAAGATCATCTTCGGATGCATAATTCGCCTCTGCAGTTCCGGTAAATGTAAACAGAATAAATGCAAATAGTATAGTGCTGATGTAGTACCCCATTTTCAGCCTCCCCTTTTTCTAACTCCATTATACCATGCAACAGCTACATATACAGAGATAATAACATTCCGAAGGAATGTCCATAATCAGTTTAATCAAAGGATAATGTGGAAGAAATATATCGTAAAAAGGGGAGGCGGAAACCTCCCCTGTAGTCAAGGGTGAACCTTTTAGTCAGAAGCGGTTGGAAGTCCATCCATGAATGAATCGAGGGAAGCACGCACTTCTTCGACAGGCTCGGTGATTCCGTCACTTATTTCCATAATTTCGCTTCTTGCACTCACAAGCTCTGCTCTGAGGGCATCAAGGTCTTCCTGAAGTCCTATTATATCGGGATCTGTTTCCCGCATCTCCGTCAGTTTCTCTGAAAGATCATCAAGAACAATCAGTTCCGGGATCAGCCATTCCAGAGAATCAGTTAAGGCGGAAATCTCATCGAGCTGAACCTGAATACCGTCAAGAATATCAAGTCCAGGTATCTCTATCTCTGGAAGATCGGTATCGGGTACATCCGGGACATCAAGCCCGCCGAATGCAAAAGCACCTGAAACGATAATTGTTAAAGCTATAGCGTACATTTTCATCTTACCCTCCTGTGTTATGAAAAGTGTCCCCTACTCTAACCTCCAGAAGGCACAAATGTAAAGCCCCAATCAAAATGAAATTACTCCTGACGTAAATCCTTTGTAACAATGCAATTCCTTAATTGATCATCAACCTGAAGAAAAAGGGCAGCTCAATGAGCTGCCCTCCTCTATACATTGATAGCTGGCGTTAACGCTTATCGTGAGCGAAATCTACTCTAAGGCTACGTCCATCAAGTTCTGTATCGTTCAGAGCTTCCGCTGCTGCGGTTGCTCCTGCTTCGGTATCAAAAGTAACAAAACCGAAACCGCGAGACCTTCCGGAATCACGTTCCTTGATGACCTTTGCTTCCGTAACGGTACCGTACGGTGAGAAGGTTTCCATAAGTTCTTTATCCGTGGTTCCCCACGAAAGACCGCCAACAAACAGTTTGTTATTCAAGAATAACTCCATTCCTGAGGGTTCGACCCTCCATACCCGGGGATTCAAGCCCGGTGCTTCGGATAATCCGAAGCTTACTGCCCGGTATCACAACCGGCTGCTGCAACCAGAATGGTCACATATGGATATCAGAATGTCCTGATAATAGGGGGAACACAATTCTCAGAAATGAGTCGAGTGGAACCTAACCAATTCTCAAAGACACTGAATCACGGTTAGTAATATAGAGATACGCATATTTATGTCAAGGATTATACAACTGTTCAAATAAACGGCTTCGATTCAGTATCGGTGGAATACAAGTGCGGAGAGAACGCAGGATTGTCATTGGACACCAGTTCTTTGCATAATTGCATTTGCGGTTGTGCTTCCTATCCCCTGTTTTCATGATCTGCATCAGGAAAACTCGATATATTAATATACATGGAGGCGGATAAATATGAAAATTACTGAGTACACGGAATTTCTCCAATCAAGGAACATCGATAGTGACATAATCAAGGCCGCCCTTGAGAATGTTGCTGATTTCGAGAAATTCCTCAAAAACAGAGATGGAGATATAGATTCAGTCAGCATCCATTCTGTTAAAGAGTATTATTCCTCACTTATTAGAGATGAAGAGAACACCATGCCGAAATTCCGGGACCTTGCCAGATACTTCTACATGACCGGACAGAGCGAGATGTACATTTATACCATTTCTACCATCAGTGGAAGAGAAGTATTCGAATCCATATCGGGGAAACTCATTTCAAAGAAGGATATTGAAACCAGGAATATAGTTTTCGAGAACCTTGAGATCCCCCCGCTTGGTTCACCTCCGGACACCTATCCTGCTAATACATGCCTGCTTGTTAACAGGCTACTGGAACTTGGTTCGGATACCTGCCATGACGTACTGGCAGACAATCACCATGGAATACCACATGAAAGCTTCCAGAAGCACATCCAATGGTTTGAGGAATCCAGCTCCATTGATGATTTTCTCAAGAGAGTCCACGTTGAAAGGATCAGGATTCTACAGCAGCACCTTGACGAGGGCAAAGTATGGTTCGAACAGGAGATAACACCAGAAATCATTGAGCTTGTTAAGAGTAATCAGGAGATTCTCTCAGCAGTCCGTGATGGAGAGCACCTTTACGTCACCAAGATACCGTATTCTCCAAAGGAGTGGCTGAAAGAGAAAGACGACCTCATGAAAAGGTATTATGCATGCCACTGCCCGCTTGCAAGGGAAGCCATAATAATGAATGGCCCGGAGATACCTGTTGACTGGTGTTACTGCAGTGGAGGTTTTCAGAAGCTGATGTTCGATGTTGTATTCGGTGAATCCACCGAGGTGGAAGTACTGGAAAGCGTTCTGGCCGGAAACCCGGTATGCAGGTTCAGGATCTCGCTTCCCGAAAAGATGATACCTGATAACAAGTCCTCCGTTGGTTGACACTTTGATGCTTCTCTGCAATTATTCCTGTAATTCAATGAAGAACATAACCCTTAGCATAGAAACAACAATATGAAAACTGTAATGTATGTCACCATCGTTATATCACTTGCGCTTCTCTTTGCCTGCGGAGACAGTACGGGTCCCTCCGGATCCGATCTCTCTCCTTCAACCCTGTCAGTCAGCTTTACAGGCCAGACCGGCAAAACCGATCTTTCTTCCGGGCAGAATTCAAAAGGCACGAAGAGCAGCTGCATTGTAACAGCTTCCTGGACCATCTGTTCCGATCAGGGGTTCCACAGTTACGTTCTATACAGGTCAGAAACGGAGGATATCTCCTCCGATCCTTCTTCTGCAGAGATCCTTGGTGAATTCACTCTTGTTAATACTACATTGTATGTAGACACTGATATTACATGGGATACGGAGTATTTTTACGTTCTGAAGAACACTGATTCCAGTGGTGATGGTGTATGGAGCAATGAGGTATCAATTACTACACCCCAGATTGAAGCCCCTGATCCTTCTGTACTCTCCAATCCGGATGTTTCCTGGTTCTATGCTGATCTGTCTTGGACCAAATGTCCCAATCCTAACTTCTATTCCTACAGGTTGTATAGATCGACTGTACCGAATATTGAGGAAGATTCCACCCTTGCCGACTTGATATGCGATCTTTCATGGTCATTGGATACCGCCTACACGGATACCACCATTCTCGCTTCATCAACTTACTACTATGCCCTCCTTACGACAAATACCGAGAGTGTGTCCAGCTGGAGCAATGAGATCACTGTTAATACCATGGCGCATATACCTTACATTGTTACGGAGACTCTGAATGTCGGTTCTAACCCCTGGGGTATCTGTTCACTCCCTTCTGGTGAGTATGTTTACGTGACAAACCGGGGTGATGATAACGTATCAGTTATCCGCACATCAGATAACTCAGTTACTGCTACGATAAACGTGGGAGAAATCCCCTACGGGATATCCTCACTTCCCTCCGGTGAATATCTGTACGTAACGAACTGCGGTTCCGATAACGTTTCTGTCATACGTACTTCTGACAACTCCGTTACTGCAACCATCGTGGTGGGAGACAGGCCTGTTGGAGTCTGTACACTTCCTTCGGGTGAATATGTGTACATTACCAATCGAGATGATGATAATGTTTCTGTAATCCGTACTTCCGACAATACCGTTGTGGCAACTGTGGAAGTTGGAACGACTCCCTATCGTATCTGTTCTCTGCCTTCGGGGAATTACGTGTACGTTACAAACTGGAACTCCAACAATGTGTCCGTTATCCGTACATCGGACAATTCAGTAGTTAAAACCATTGCTATGTTCGCACATCCCATAGGCATATGCGCGCTTCCATCAGAAGAATTTGTATACGTTTCCAATTACAGCTATGATTTGATATCAGTTGTCCGTACCTCCGATAACACCCTGGTGGAAACCATCGATGTCGGCAACGGTCCCTGGGGACTATGTTCACATCCATCCGGAGAATGTGTTTACGTCGCAAACAGCACCGATGATACTGTATCCTTTATCCGCACCTCCGACAATAAAGTGATTACGTCAAAATATGTTGGAGGCAACCCTTCGGGCATCTGTACACTTCCATCTGGTACAACTGCATATATCGTGAATTATTACGACGGCACAGTCTCGGTGATGCAATAACCTGTTTCTATCTGGCAACCACCAGGCTGATCGAATCTGTCCAGTTGTCAGCTGATATCCTTACATGGTAAACTCCCGATGGAACCGCTTCTCCATTCGCGTCTTCAAGTTCCCATACAAGGCTATGCACACCGGCAATCATCTCTTCGGCAGCAAGGTTTGCAACAAGGTGACCAGCTAAATCGAAGATATCAAGCCTGGTAAAACCATTTGAGGCAAGGCTGAAGGGGATTGCAGCGCTGTTCATAGCCGGGCTCGGGTATACAGCATCAATTCCGTTTATGTAATCCTGAGAGCCTCCCCCCTCAAATCCTGTACCGGTAACGCTGATGGCTCCCTGATAAGATATATGATCTCTTGCCCAGGCTACTACGGATATTGTACCTGTGGAGGCAGGGTTGAGGTAAAAAGTACACTCTCCGGAGGTATTTGTTGTTTCAACCTCATAGATTTCACCAGTCTGCCAGTCCCCCTTCTGAAGGCAGACCCTGGCTTCGCTTACAGGTGTTCCGCTTGAAGTAACAACGACAGTTACATTTGTCGCTCCGGAAATTGATGTGATATGCGAAGCATCAATGTCAGAGGCATCGACAAACCACATTGGAAGCTCAGGATCTCCAAAAAGGTTGTATTCTTTTACACACCAGTCCTCTATTTCATTTGATGGCGGGGACATTTCATCGTCACCCATCGCATGCGCAACACCGAGAATGTACAGGTCATCGTTCCACATCACATCGTAGAAATACCTGGATTGAATCTCACTGACTCCATAACCGGGATTGCCTGGATTCCCAAATCCAAATCTCGCGTTGAAGGCACCGAAACCACCACCCTCAGGTGAGTTGTTCCAAGCATCCCCCATGCAGTCGGTACCATAATCCAGGGCTCCGATAAGACATGAGATAGAGTTCCATATTGCAGGAAGACCACCGCTGGAGATATTAGTAAGGTTCAAGAAATGATTAGTTGTGTAAGCCCCTCCTGGAAGAGAGAACATAGTCTGAGCACCATGGCTTGCGTGGTATACATGATGAGGTCCGGCATTTAGCATGCTATCAGTTATCGCTACGCTGTTGCTCCCCGCCGAATCGTAGCACGTCTCCTCTTCCCACATTGTTGGAACAAACAAGGATATGAGCTCTGCGCCGGCGGAGCCGTAACATCCTGGCCACAGCATTTCGGTCGTGTACCCAATCCTCTCTTCGATTTCCGAGCTCTCAAAGTAATCAGCAGATGAGATTCTTTCGTAACTGTACACTTTTTCGTTGAAGATCGTGCACTCATCTATTGTATTAACACTCGCCCTCCCGACCCAGAGATCCGGATGGTAATCAACATCATCATATCCGAACTGACCCCAGATATGATTGTTGTTGCTGTCCCATAGATCGGCTCCGGGAATCATGTCGTTAATATCTGACCAGTAGAGATCAACAGGCGGGTATTCCTCAGAAGAACCGATGCTTATCTTTGCATCCCTGCCCGCTATCCTGTTGTCATCCCCATATATGAGGACGTACTCCACACCTTCATCGCGACAGTCTGTCAGAAATGCGCGGATTTCCTGCTGAAGGTC
>JAUWSQ010000040.1 GCA_030609965.1 Candidatus Fermentibacterota bacterium | reverse complement strand
TGGCGGTAAGGTAGCCCTGGTCCATTTTCGCATCGATGAAAGCATCCATCATGGTATCAACAAAATCATCTCCGGCGATTATCAGCAGATCGGCTTCGGTGATATCCCTTGCCTGCCTGATGTTGTAAGCCTTTATCGGCTCACTGCTTTCGGAACTTATCGTTCTTTCGGGTTCACCGAGTATCTCCGAATTTACAAGGGTTCTGAAGGTGTTCATGAAGAACCTGCTCTGAAGCCTTGGATCGAGATGAACGCTTCCGCCGAGATCCACGGTCACACGGAGTTTTGGGGTAACGGTAAGAAGGCCTGTTTTGGCATCCCAGTGGAAGGGAATGACAGTGAACCGGCCCATGTTAACTCCGCGGATGGTTCCGGACTCTTCGAACACAGCTTCCTGCTCAGGATACGAGCCATGACTGTATGCTTCCGGAAGGTAGGTAAAGGGAATGGGATCGTAGGAATTATCCAGAGGAATAGGTTGCATGGGTGAAGGAGTGATGTTCCCGATTACAACTGGAGCTACAAGAGCCTCCACACTGATGGATACGTTGGGGTTGTCCGGAATTGCGGCCATAAAGGATGCCTTTGGAAGCATGGGTGCTCCCTCTGCAACGGAGTAGGGTGTAAGGGCCGGCACGTTGATGGAATTGAATGCAATTCCATTCTCAGAGAATGAGTTGTTCTGGAACCCGGGCAGAGTGATGTCCACTACAAAACCGGAGGCCGGGCATTCGACCACTTCCAGGCTTGCATGATCCAGGTCGGAAGTACCGAAGTCAACCCATTCCGCCGCAGCCATGGAAAACAGAACCAGCAAAACAGTGATTTTCCTCATACTATTCCCCTTTCTTAGGAGGTTACGTCCATACATATAGTGGCTTTTCCGTTACTTCAGGTAAGCCGATTTTCAGTTATGCTTCAATTTGCTCCCCAAACAGAATTATTCCATCTTTTGAAACCAGAAGAAAAGTGCATTATAGAAATTATATTCTTCAATATATCTTGACGCATTGAATTGGTGTCAAGTGCAGTATTTAAAATCATTTCCTGCAGGTATGCAATTTGATATGGTTGTTACCGATTATGATGTATCGGATACTTATTGACCCTTATAAGTGAAATCATCACACCAGGAATTGCTATTTGTATTGAGATATTTGCCAGTTGAATGGATAACTTTCTGATAAGGGAGAAACTCCCACCAATTACTCGAAGGCTTGACATTGATTATTCATTGTTGAATGAGTCAATCAGATTTTATTAATAAGTACATATAATCTATATTTCGCACGGAAAAATGCACAATGTATGTAATTGGTTGTACAGAGTGGGTGACAAACATATTTGGTGCATGAATTTTTCTTAAATCGGCACGAATTATTACAGAGATAATCCTCAGGAATGGCATGGACCACATTTCTGCTGGAAATGAACAGAGGACATTGTCTTCTATTTAGGGAGTATACATGAAAGGTCTTCAGGTATTATCCAGCCCAAAAGAACTCAAGCTTCTTGGTAATGAGAATGCCTACGCAATTCTAGACATGCTAAGAAAGCAGGAATATTCTGGAATAGGTATTTCAAGTGAAACCGGAATTGATTGCGGTCTGGCGTCTTACTATCTAAGGAAACTTGAAAAACACGGTCTAATCGAAATAGTAAGAACTGAAAAAAAACGCGGTGCTACCGAAAAGTTCTATAGAGCTACTGCAGAAAATTTTCTGATACATACAGACGTTGGCAAGGCTCCTGATAAAGTAATAAGATCTTTAAGTACTGCATACTTAGACAATGTGCAGTACACTAGAATGAATAAGTATATAAATGAATGTATAGATGTAATAGTCAATGGAAGCCTGAAAATAACTAAAGATACTAAAGTATATATAATGTATCTTTTGAATAATATCGAATTTCTGGAGAGACTTGCCGCCAGTATATTACATGTAGGTGCGGAATTTCGAATCTTTCTTAATAGCCCCCTTCTAGTGAAGGAATTGATGTTCTCAGTTCCAATAGCCAGTGTTCAGAATTTTTTCAATTATAAATCTGATGAATTCAAATGGGCCGATGTCTGGATAAATCTCGGTAATCCTCCCAAGTTGGATATGAGCAGCATCCCGGCGGAAAGATTAGACCAAATTGCACGAATAAGAAGAGATGCATTACCTGGCCTCAGAATGAGCGAGGATTTACGAACAATGGTGGTATCTCTACTATCATTCGAACAGGACTTTCAAAATGAGCCCCGGATATTTGAGCGTATGGAGATGTACTGGAAGGCTGCCTCACTGAAGATGTACGATTTCAGAATAATGAAAGAAACAGCGGACATCCTTCTTTCGAGAAAAATATTCAGGATTGAAAGCGGACAGCATGCTGAACTTCAAGTAGAATTAAGAAGTAACAATTACATTCTTTTTGCCGGACCCTTGTCAGAGTTTTATACAGAACATAAGGATTACATTGTTCCTTCAGGTGGAATAGAAGTGTTACCGGAAGAGGCAGGTATTAATGGGGAGATTTACTGTGAACTTCTTCCTGATGATATAACTAAAATATCTGGAGTCCGACTTAAGATAGAGAATAACGTTGTTGTTAATGCTAAAGCTGATAAGGGTCTTGATCTTCTGCAGGCAAGACTGGATAGTCAAGGAATTGAGGGAAGAACTATCAGTCAGATCGGTTTTGGCCTGAACTGTCAGATCAAGAGTTCGAAGTTACTACCGGAAATTGCGAATATGAGGTGCGGAGCTGTAAATATTGCGTTTGGGAGTAATAAGAGACTCGGTGGAACCATTGCTGACGATATAGCAAACTGGGAACTGACTTCTCTGTCTCCCGCTGTTTTCTCAGGAGATGAGCTGGTTTTTAAGAAGAACAAGTTTAAAATATCTTGAAATGTTTTTTGCAATATAATAGTAGTACCGTAATGGCTTGATCTTCATGCTGAATACCTGAGAGCCTTCTCATGCAAGTGCAGGGGTCTCTGTTCTTCCTGCTCGAAGCGGAAGTCATTGGACCTTGCAATCTTCCTTGAAGAAGAACTCTTCAGGCCTGTTCCACACCGCAACCGGGTGTGGAGTGTTCCGAAGATGCTGAGGCTGCATTTCATGTATCACAGGAAGCTTCTGCCAAAGCTTTGCGGATGTGCCTGGGACTCGATCACCATGTATCTTCACGAAGCCAATAGTCGCGATGATATCTTTCCCGGAGGCATCCTGGTGCCCCAGACCTTCGGTGGATTATGTCCTTATTTTTCTGTGAATTCCTAGTGGTCGTTTAGGAGCGGCCATCATCCCCTCAATTGGGTATTGTTTTAACGACCAGATCAACCCAAACCCAAAGGAGGAAGACGATGGCCAAAGGTAAATTGGTACAATCGGAGGCAAATGTCCATAGGCTGCTTAACGACAAGGATGCCATGCGAAAAATGGTAGAGAACGCGATTCAGAATATCGTTAAGGAAGAGTTCGAGGAACACATGGGGCGTAAGCCCTATGAGCGTGGTAAAGGGCTGTCTACACATCGTAACAGCTTCAAGGAGCGAACTCTGACAACCCCTGTCCAAACCGCTCCTCACTTCAAGTCGAAAAGCTGGAATATACAATACTCTGCCATTATTCCTGAGCATAATCTTTGCCGTAAAGCTTGATCATGCACTCGGGGCAGATCCCGTGGGAGAATTTCGCATCTGAATGATCGGAGACATATGACTCTATCTGCTGCCAGTAGCCATCGTCATCCCTGACTTTCTTGCAGCTCGCGCAGATGGGAAGCAGGCCCTGGAGTCTCTTTACATGTGACAGGGCGTCACGAAGCTGATCGTTCATCCTGGACAGCTCCACGTTCTTCAGACGGTAGATCTCCGCTTCCTTTTCCTTCTTCTCGGTCTCAAACTGCACCTGTAGCCCAGCAATCTTCTCCATGCTCTTCTCGTTCAGGTGTTCTTCAACGCATGTTTTAAGCTCCCTGGAGTACTGAAGCGCTTTCTGGGGATCTCCTTTTGCCTCAAAAAGGTCCGTAATTTTCTCCAGGCAAAGGATTTCCCAGTCCTTCAGCTTCAGATTCCTTGTTATCGAAAGGCCTTCAATGATAAGTTCTTCAGCTTCATCAAGACGCCCCAGCTTGATGTATACCCCGCCTAAGGAACCGTATGTGTAGGCAATTCCTCTCCTGTTGCCGATCTCCTTATACAGTTCGAGGCTCCTTACAAAGAAGTCCAGAGCTGATTCGTTATCGTTGAGTTCTTCATGCAGAATTCCCAGATTACCGAGAGTGTTTGCGGAACCTTTCTTGTCTCCCAGATCGTCACTGATATCAAGGGCCTTCTGAAAGTATTCGCGGGCTTTGTCAAGTTCCTTCTTTTTACCGAGAATCATACCAATGTTGTTGTAGAGGGACGCCAGATGTGAACGGGCACCTGATTTCTTCCAAATTGATTCGGCGTGTTCATAGAACGATAGCGACAGTTCCAGTCGATCAAGTGTTGCGTAACATGCCCCTATATTGAAGTAGAAGCTGGCGAGCCCTTCTCTGCTGTCATCGCATTCCTGCTTTTTCTCAAGGGCCATATGGTAATGCTCGAGAGCTTTATCAATCATACCCTGAGCCCTGTAAGTTAAGGCTATTGTACTATGATCGATTGCCAAACCGTTCTTGTCCCCGAGTTGTTCATGGATCTCCATTGACTTCAGGCAATACGACATCGCCTCAGCAAATTCCCCCACATCGCGATTGATCATTCCAAGTATTCTATAGCTTTTTGCCTGCTCGGCAAGAAGCCCTTGCTTTTCCGCAAGGCCCTGTGCTTCCATAACATAGGCTTTCGCATTGCGAGGATCCGAATGGAGATAGGCGTAAGCAAGGTTGTTCAGGACAGACACTAGTTGTGAATCGGGAGGCTCCAGTCTGAGTCTTTGCAATTCCTTCTCGAATGCCAGAATTTCCTTATTCGGCATGCCGTCACTCCATGTAATAATACTTTCGAAACGCTCGTCTGAAAAGCATAATACCCGTTCATATTACAGCTGTCAATTACTCAGAGCAGCTGTAAAATATCTATAGTGCTTTGATTTCCTTATTCGGCATACCGCATACTTCAGCCAACCTTTTACGTAACAGCTGCTATCATTTTGAGAGAAAGAATGGTAATCCTGCCTGAAACCGACCATACCGCCTGAGAAACCAGCATATCCCGGAACATCGTCTTGCCATGGAATGTAATCCGCATCGGGTTCACATACCATTTCCAGAGGTTGTGATGGATGCGGGCTAGATCTCGGACATGAATGTTTCGGAGAAGGACCGGAAATCGGGACTGGTTGTGGATATGTTTTCAGTATCCCGCAGCCGGAGGGCAAGATCCCAGCAGGATAACAGAACATATCCTAAAAGCCTGTCATCGAGTATCAATACGGACGGAACAATCTGCCCGGGGTATCCCAGGCGGAGTATGAACTTGTTTTCAGGAACCCGTTGAGGAGGCCAGACGGCAAAGGTCAGTTCAAGACAGGGGCTGCTTGAATCCTCTGTCCGAAAAAGAGCCTTCAGAAGTTCGAAATCCCCGCCAAGATGATGAACCGCAGATCTTATCTGATGATGGGTTCTGATGGAATTCCGCGAGGGAGATGGAAGTGATGTAGTGAACAGCGCCGGCTCATCCCTTGGATAACCCAGCTCCAGAAGAGCTGATGCCTCCGAAAGACATGCCCCAAAACAGTTTGAAGCTACATCAGGCGGCAGGTATATAGAAGTATTGGTATTTCCCGATAGCAGGTTCATCTGCCTGGATAATTGCTCTATCCTGCCGCTTGAAGGGCTTCTTGATATCTCTCCCACATGGGTACGCAGGGCATTGAAACCCTGCATCCATACCTCGGAAGTTCTTCCGCCGCTCCAGATAGCCGTGTAGTAGAGGAGCCTGGAGATATCAGCCGAATCAGTGAAATTTGATGGAAATAGTATCATACATCTGCCGATCTTGGATGATATCTGTCAACAACACCCCGCAGATAGGTTGTATCCACGCTTGTATAGATCTCGGTGGTCTTGATATCCGCATGACCGAGCAGCTCCTGAACAACTCTCAAGTCAGCGCCTCCCCGCAGGAGATGCGTTGCAAATGAATGCCTCAGTATATGAGGATGGATATGCTCCTTGATACCTGCCAGTTCAGCTGATCTTCTGACGATGTTCCATACTGTCATTCTGGAAAGTGGATTTCCCCTGTAAGTAAGAAAAAGAACTGGAGTTGATCTTCCATGTACGAGCAGGGGTCTTGCCGTATCTATGTACAATGAAAGCCACCTGACAGCAGCTCCTCCTAAAGGAACTAACCTTTCTCTGGACCCCTTTCCGAGAGGTCTCACGAGAGCCTCTTCCAGAAAGATCCTGGAAACGGTGAGTCCGGTGAGTTCACTCTCGCGAAGTCCTGCTCCATAAGCAAGCTCAAGCAGGGCACGATTCCTTGTGGAGATGGGAGAATCGCCTTTCCAGACATCTATAAGAGCTGCCACTGTTTCAACACTGGCCGCATGGGGAAGCCGCGCTGGCTGTCTGGGAGAATGGAGAAGCTCGGCAGGATTATCGATTCGCTGCCCGGATGACTGAATGAACCGGAAGAAACCTCTGATGGTGGAAAGTTTTCTGATAATGCTTACCGGTGAATAACCTGTGGACGAAAGGAAAACCATATACTCAGCTATATCTGCGGTCTGAGCCTCCGAAAGAACTACTCCGTACGCGTTCAGCCAGGAGCAGAAATGATTCAGATCATTACTGTAAGCTTTTATCGTTCTTGAAGCCAGCTTTTTCTCCAGTGCTGAAAACTCCAGGTATGCATCCAGACTCTCATCCATTCTTCGAAAGCCATGCCTGAATACCTGCGCTCGAACGCGCGGTGGGTAATCCTTCATCCAGGCTCCCTCTGATGATAGATACCGTAACGCCAAGGGAATTAAGTTCATGGGCTATCTTGATAGCCCTCCTGTGGTCGATACAAGTCTCAAGGAGTGCCGGAGTTTTTCTCATAAGGTCCCAGGACTCTCTTAGTGATACTCCCAATACTTCACGAAGGGCTTCAGCAATTCTGTCCTCATCCTCCGGTGCAGGTGTGCACAGGAAAAGCTTCAGTATTTCGTCTTCGTCTGATTCAACGGTTTCAGTGTCATTTTCCTTTTTTTTTACATCGGTCGGTGAATCATCTTCACTCAAAGAAAGATCTTCATGGGATTCCTCAAGAACCGGCGGGAGAAGAAGATGTTGGAAAATACTGCCGGGAGGAGGGTACAGTATCACTTCATCCGGAGGAGGTCCAGTATTTATCGAAGTACTGCCGACTACGGGCGGAGAATCCCCAATTAAGATCTCAGGAGGAGAGAACAATACGGTTTGGGGAATGCTGCTGTTACTGACATCAGGCAGAACAGGAGGAGTCTCGAGGAATCCTCCATCCAGGGATTTCGAAGGAAGCCCTACTGCAAATCTTGCGGGGGGTTGCAGGAACACCCTTCCACTTGAGGTTTCGAATTCATCAGTTGGAGGCGGTCCGATTGAATACTGCTCTGGAAGGCCGCTTACAGGTGGAACCTGCGGAACATCATCGCCGGTGGTATCGATTTGAACACCGAACAGCAGATCGCTGCTGTTCGTGCCCGAATCTGGCACCTCTGCGCGGGTGCCGGGGGTTCTGAATACGGCATTCGACCTTCGTCTGGATGAAACACTCTCCTGCTGGAGTGATTCTGCTTCTATCCTGACTATCCCGCCGGACTCCATTATTGCTTTCTTTATTCTTATAGCTGTTTCTCTGTTGATACTTCTGCTCAAAGCAATTGGCATTCGAGAAAGCCATTGAACTATCTGCTCCTGAGGAAGACGGGTCAGCTCCTGTAATCTTCTTCGAAGCCGTGTTCGGTACCCGGGACGGTAATTAACCAGTAGAACACGAAAGAGTGGCACGGGTTGAGCTTCTTCCTCCTGATCCGGAAGAATTCTGCATTGTATACCAGTGTCCCGCCGAAGGCTGTCGGCTATTTTCTGTGCTTTTCTTTCGGTAAGACCATTGCATACGATGTTATCTTCATGGCTGAAAACCGTCAGGATTTCGTCCAGAAGTAATCCTGTATGTTCAGTGAGAACTCTTGCAGACTCTACTGAGGGTTTATCACCCTGTACTACTACCTTCCATTTCATAGGTCTTCGCCGCTACAGCTGTTTTCTGATCAATTCGATTCTATCACCGATATGCACCAGATCGGATATGGAAATAGAGGTAATCATTGCTGATGAAGTGTTCGTCCGGGTTCCGAGAATTATCAGTTCGCAAACCGGTATATCCGGAGTCACTACGGTTTCGCCGGAGGGACTTAAAACTGCATTACCGTATTTATACATGTTGAAGATATCTCCAGATGTGAGACCGTCTTCAGTTCCTTTGTCAATGTAAAGAACATCGTACGAGTATGCTCTTCCAAGATCGGGATCCCGGAACGCAAGTACGTATGCATCGATACCTTCGGCCACTGCTGAACCCAGAACCGGTACTGGAACTGTGGACGTGTACGGAACCAGATAGTCACCGACACTCACAGGGATGTAAGCATGTTCAATCATGGCAATACTGGAAGAAAGAGATGTCTCTATAACACGACAGACTCCGGCAACTCTTACAACATTGCCAAGTATAATCCCGGTCTGGGGGTGTCTTACTTCCTCACCAACTGAATATATTTTGTAGACGCTTTCTAACGCGACGCCCTGATCGTGCCCGATATCCAGGGCCACCAGATCTCCGGGGTACACTTCCTCTACAAAAGACATTCCTACTTCATCCACATTCAGTGCAATTATGTAGGCCACTGCATCCGGCGGATTACTGGTTACCATACCAGCGGTCGCAAGCGTAAGGCTGCTGATAAGGGGTCTGCTGCTGGTTCCGGAAGTGGTGTAGATTCCTGACAGGCCTGAATTGTAAGCCTGCGAAGTGATCGTGACACCTGATATATCAGGAAGAATCAGCTCACTTCCAGGCTGAAGGTATTCAACTCCTTCAATGAATGGATTGGCATTCAGGATATCCTCCCAGTGAAAAGGAGTGTTGTAGTAGTATATTGAGAGTTCCCACAATGTATCTCCGTATCTCACATAATGGGTTCTAGCAGCAGTAGTTACAGAGAATGCTGCTCCGATTAACAGAATTAGAACAGATAATGACACAGTGAAGCTTTTCATTTCAACCTGACCTCCCGCAGTGGTCTCTATTAATGAGCGAACTTCATAACTTCATAATATTCTAAGTTCACAAGTTCCTCAAGTCAAATGGACATTATTGCCGATTTTATCTCACTGCAGGATAAAACACTGAATTATTCAGAGTCCCAGCTGTTTTCTGAACTGTGACAGTGTAAATTCCACCAACCCCCGCAGTGGATTCCCGGTTGGGGATGTTAACGGCAAGCGACAGCTCCCCATCACCGGGAGAATCTCCTGTCCAGGTGCTGCCCGCTGCTACCGGACCTGATTCGCCAACGGCAATGACAAGCTGTCCATTCGTTGCCCCTGGAACAAGGGCTGCGGCAGTGGAAAAGTAATCTATCCCTGAGGGTCCGCAGGTTCCTGTTTCCATGGATACGGTTCCAGATGCACGAATGCTGATTCTGGAGTTCCGGGATACTTCAAGACCGGTATTCACCCATCCATCTACCGCAGGAACCTCAACAGCTATAGTAATTTCATCCGACGGATCGCTCCATATCACCGAATTAATTTCCCCAAGAGGAAATTCTCTTTCTCCCGAACCCGTTCTAATCGTAATTACTTCACCATCGCACGTTATATACCCTCTGAAGGAGGTTCCTGAATCTCTGAGGAACACTCTGCCCTCATCATATTCAATGAATGTCTCAGAGTTATCGAAGACTATATGCCGGCCATCTATGGATGCAAGCTTACCGGACAGAACACTGCCATCGGCGGTGATCATCCTGTCAGGTCTACTCTTGCAGCCAGCCAGCACAAAGATCAGGGCGAGGAATATAACCGTATTGATTCTGATCATCAGTCAACCTCTTTCAAACCGGGAATGAAGATACCCACAACATCCTGAACTCTTTCAATGAGTTCAAACTGCATCTGTTCCCTGGTCTCCTGGGGGATCTCCTGAATACTTCTGCTGTTCTCCAGCGGAATGAAAACCCTTGTAATCCCGGCAGCCAGGGCTCCCAGTACTTTTTCCTTGATTCCTCCTACGGGCATCACTCTTCCCCGGAGACTTATTTCTCCGGTAACGGCTATATCAGGTACAACCGGCTTTCCGGTCAGCGCGGAAAGAATGGATACAAGAATGGCTACACCTGCCGAAGGACCATCTTTAGGGGTTGCCCCTGCGGGTACGTGCAGATGTATGTCAAGCTCCTTGAAATTCGTTTTCAGATCGTATTTCTCCGCATGTGTCCTTATCCAGGAGAGAGCCGCCTTCACCGATTCCTGCATAACCTGCCCGAGCTGTCCGGTGAGGATCAATTCTCCTTTACCGCTCATGATGGTGCTCTCTATCAGGAGCACCTCTCCTCCTGCAGGTGTCCATGCAAGGCCTGTGGAAACTCCGATACAGGGTTTGTCCAGCACCCGCATGCGGGAGAACTTCTTTGGTCCGAGGTATTGCGGAAGTCTCGATGGTGTGATAATCACAAGGTCATCATTTCCCCTGGCAACTTCCATCGCCACTTTTCTGCAGATCTTGCCTATGGTGCGCTCAAGCTCCCTGACACCAGCTTCGCGGGTATGATCCGATATTATCCGACTGAGGCCCTTCGCTCGAAAACGGAGTATTCTGCCAGTGAGACCAGCGTTCTTCATCTGTCTTCCCACCAGGTATCTTCCTGCTATTTCCAGCTTCTCGGCTGATGTGTATCCGGGGATACGGATTATCTCCATTCTGTCCAGCAGGGGTGATGGGATAGTGTCTGTCCGGTTTGCTGTAGTGATGAACTGAACACAGCTGAGGTCGAATGGAACGTTCATGTAATTATCCCTGAATGAGAAATTCTGCTCCGGATCGAGTACCTCAAGGAGAGCTGAGGTCGGATCACCCCGGAAATCGCTTCCTATCTTATCCACCTCATCCAGCATGAAAACAGGATTATTGCTGCCGGCTTCCTTAAGCCCCTGGATTATCTTGCCCGGCATTGCTCCAATATAGGTTCTTCTATGACCCCGGATTTCCGCTTCATCGTGAACGCCTCCAAGAGAAAGCCGCACGAATTCACGATCTATAGCCCTTGCTATGCTTCTTCCCATGGATGTTTTTCCTACACCGGGAGGCCCTACAAAGCAGAGTATGGGAGCTTTCCCATCAGGATTGAGCTTCCGGACAGCGAGGAACTCAAGAACCCTTTCCTTTACATCCTTCAGATCGTAATGATCTTTCTCAAGAACAGCCTGTGCCCTGTTAATATCCAGCCTGTCTTTTGTACTTTCCATCCATGGCAGGCATAGTATCCATTCTATATAGTTCCTGATAACAGCAACTTCAGGTATTCCAGGATGCATTCTCGTAAATCGGTCCAGCTCCTCCATCGCAGCTTTGTAAACCGATTCTGGAAGGTTCTTCTCTTCAATCCGCTGTCTTAGTTCCTCGGCTTCGGGATTCTCGCTATCACCCCCCAGCTCCTTCTGAATGGCTTTCATCTGCTCTTTGAGGATGTATTCTTTCTGGTCTTTCTCTATCTCAGTTCTGACCTGACCCTGAATCTTGTTGCGGAGTTTCAGTATCCTGATCTCCTTTTCAAGGATGGCAGACAGAAGCCAGAGACGCTCAAGTACATTGTCAACTTCAAGGATCTTCTGCTTTTCCTTAACACTTGCATCTATCCTGCTCGCGGCCAGAAAACTCAGTTTCTCGGCATCACCGGAAAACTCAATGAAGAGTGAATCATCGGGTATACTCCGAGTAAGTTCGAATATCTGCTTCAGCTGGATCCGTACAGTATTCTGCCATGCATCCAGTTCTACTTCGTCCAGGGGAAGCACAGATTCCAGCTTTTCGACCCTTGCCATGAGATAGGGTTTATCCGTTTCAATGAACTCCAGGATTCGGAACCGGAAGAGTCCCCTTAGATGAAGCCTGATGATATTGCCGGGAAACCTGTACAATCGATCAATACCTGTAACAGTACCAGTTCTGTAAAGGTCTTCTTTGCGCGGGGAAGAATCCATCCTGTTTTTCAGGCCGACAACGCATATCAGTTTATCACTATGTACCGCATCGTCTACAAGATCAGCTGTTGCCGGCTTTGTAATGGTCATTGGTACAATGGAATATGGATATATAATCTCGTCTGGATTCGGCAGGATCGGTAATATTTCAGGGAGTTCCAGAACAATCGCCCGGGTCATCTAATCTCCTTCTATCAATGCTTTGGGGGTATGCAGGCCGCTGGTTTTTGTTCCGCAGGTGCCAGCCGCCGGAGTCCGGCTGATGTCACCCTCTAGAAACGGATACATGACCTGAAGTACTATTCGATATCGAATCGGACCGAGACAGTAGTTGTAACCTCAACCGGCTGCTCGCCCTGCATCGCCGGGCTGAAGATCCAGTTTCTGACTGCGTCTACAGCTGCCTGGCCGCATCCTAGACCGAGAGGGTCGCTGACTACGCTGACACTCTGTACCGAACCGTCTGTACCCACTAAGACACTAAGTGTAACATAGCCATGAAGATCTCCCCTGGCCCTCGCCTGCGAAGGTACGACAGGAGCGGTCTGCTGTATAGGGAATGGACTTGAGATAGGCAGATCCTCGACAGGTTCAACCGCTACAGTATCTGGAGGAATATCATCTGGAGTATCAACAGCAACAGCATTGAACTGGATAGCAGAAGTTTCACCAGCTGTGATCGTAACGGTATGTGTATCGTCCTGGAAATCCGGATTGGAAAGCCGCACTGAATAGGTTCCCGGATCAAGTTCCACTCCCCCGAAGGGTGTGGTGCCGACATGCTGACCGTCGACATATACATCGGACCATGGTTCAGGCCCCACCATGAGCTGGCCTGTTTCAATTATCTCCTCCAGTGTTACCGTACGGCTGTACCCATCTTCACCGAGAGTGATGGTTATACCGAATTCCTGTCTGCCCTCCATCTGAACCTGCAGATAGTAGCTTCCAAAAGGAAGGACCTGTGTCATTCTGCGGCCTGTGGCAACGCGTTCTCCGTCTATAAAGAAGATTGCATTACCCGGTGTTGCAGCTGCAAGCTGCATAGTGATCTGCGATTGTTCAGAGGCAAGAATATTCAAGGTCTGAATCAGGTCAACGGGGTTAATCACAAGAACAGATTCGGGCATTGTCCGGTAACCTGTTAAAACTGCCTGGAAAACATGTTCTCCGGTGGGAATTGAGTCTGTGTTGCCCTCGATAATCTCACCGTCAACCATGTAACTGACTGCTTCCGGACCCGGGTCATCCTCACCTTCAGGCATTTCATATGCAAATGTTACCTGTATCAATGAAGTGCCGATACTGTCAAGATATAGGGTATCTGTACTTACCTGACCTTCTTCAAAGACCGGGTTCCATGAAAGGGTTTCAAACCCCGGTGCGGACACAATTATATCCCTCTGAGTGAATACTGTATCACTGAGTATGAAGACTCCTGGAAGCCCTTCATTAACATTGACTCCGTCAAATGTGACGCCGATGTCGGAGGCACCGAGAATTACGATTGTTTCGGTGAAGGGAACGGCCGGGACATCTACGATAATTTCAGGCTCTGGTTCCTTTCCGCCGAATATCTTCAAAGCTCCAAAAACTACAAGTACAAGAACTATGACTACACCAATTATCATGAACATCTTCTTCTGTCCGTCAGCACTGGCTTTCCCACTTGCTGCAATAACAGGTTTCTTTTCCTTTTTCTTTTCCTTTTTCTCTTCCTTTTTCTTGGACGGTGTTTCTGCTGGAGTTCTGGCCGGCTGCACCGCAACGACTTTCTTTTTCTTCTTCTGGACCGTATCAACAACGGGAGCTGCTGTTACTGCAGCAGCAACAGAGCCCTTGTAATTTTCTATCAGCTGTAAAAGCTCATCAATAACAGATGCGCCCGGTGCTACATCGAATACTCTCCTGATATTTTCGATCGCTGACTTCGGATCACCACTGATGAGACTGCTTCGGATTAAATCCGCGAAGCCTTTTACTTTTATCGATCGCTCGACAAAAGCAATCTTCTTCTTAACAAGATCGTTTTCAGGATCATGACGTTTTGCTCTTTCAAGTTCCTGCAATGCTCTTACAGCATCATCTGCCTCGAAGGCTTCGTCCGATCTTTTTATACAGTCATCCACGAACCCGGATGATGATATGTTCCTTCCGGCACTGTGTGCTCGGCTGTATCTGGTTTTGTTGAACTTTTCCATTGCGGCGATTTCTCGCTCTACAATGCTTATCCGGTCCATTATCTGATGGTTTTCCGGATCGAGTTTCAGGGCTTTGCGGTAGGTTTCTAAAGCTTCCTTCCGTTCACCCTGCTGAATCTGTATTCTAGCGGTCTGCAATAAATTCTTTACTTTTTCAGCTCCTGTGCCCATCTCCAACCTGCTCCCTCTGGTTGTTAGTGCGAGCTATTTATCAGATTCATAATGCTATTTACTGTAAATCCTGTGTCAAGTGCCGTAAAATACAAATGTTAATACCTGCTATCCAAAAATAGATACCATGCACTGCTTCTGACAACATATGATTAATAATACTATAACTCAAGAATATCCAGCCCCCTGAAACGCAATATGTACTCACCTCTCAACGATTCCCATAAATCGCTCCCGGCGGCCATGGATGCTGCTTTCTCCAGGAGATCCGAATCATCTATCAGTGAAGCTATCCGGAATGCTGGAATACCGTGCTGTCTGGTGCCTGCAACTTCTCCGGGACCCCTCAGCTGCAGGTCCTGCTCTGCGATCCTGAATCCATCATCCGTTGAATCAAGGACGGCCAGCCTTCTGGCTCCCTCAGCACCGCAATCTTCACTCTTCATCAGAAAACACCAGGAATCACCGCCTCCCCTGCCGATCCTTCCCCTGAGCTGATGAAGCTGACTCAGGCCGAATCGCTCGGCATGGGTCACCACCATAACAGTTGCCTGTGGGACATCGAGTCCTACTTCGACGACCGTAGTACTGACAAGAATGGATATTTCACCTGAAATGAATTTTCCTGTTACCTCAAGCTTATCTTCGGGTTTCATGGCTCCGGTAAGCAGGCCTACACCGAAGTTCCCGAGAGGGCCTCGTTTAAGTATCTCATAGGATGTGGCGGCATCTTTCAGGTCCAGCTCCTCTGAAGCTTCCCTGAGAGGATAGATTATGTAAGCCCTCTCACCGCGGCCAATTCTGTTCAGCAGAAACTCGTACACGGAACTCCTTGAGTCCCTGTTCATTATCCTGGTAGTTGTTCTGCCCCTGCCGGGTGGCATTTCATCAAGCACTGATATATCAAGATCACCATAGATGGTCATAGCCAGTGTTCTTGGAATGGGAGTAGCAGACATAAGCATGAAATGAGGACTTGGTTCACGCTCGGAAAGCAGTTTTTCCCTCTGTTCAACCCCGAATTTATGCTGCTCGTCAATTATGCACAGCCCCATTTCCGGTATGACAACCCTCTCCTCAAAAACCGCATGGGTTCCGATCAGAACATCCAGGGAGCCATCAAGAAGGGATTCCAGCAAATCTCTTCTCTGTGAGGTTTTTGTACCGCCTGTCAGCAAACCGCATCGTATCCCGGCAGGTTCAAGCATGCCTTTGACGGTTCTATAATGCTGAGAAGCCAGTACTTCCGTGGGAGCTACAAGAACTGCCTGGTAACCGGACCTGCAGCACAGACTGCACGCGGCTGCTGCAACAACCGTCTTGCCCGAGCCCACATCCCCCTGAAGCAATCTCCTCATGGGAACATTCCGCCTGAGATCTGCGGCAATTACTTCCAGGATTGAATTCTGCGCACCTGTGAGGCTATAGGGCAGACCATTGATGAACTCAGCGAGGGAGCCATCGGGCGGATTCATATTTATCCCGGCTCTTTTCGCTGCCTGAGTCCTTACATAATTAAGAAGGGACTGGTGAACGAAGAGTTCTTCAAGAGCAAGCGTTCTCCTGGCCCGGCGACCCTCTTCCGGGTCATCCGGGAAGTGCACCTTTCGGATAACTTCCGAGCGGTTCTGAAATCCCATTGAAATAAGCGTTTCAGGAGGTAGAATTGCGGGTACTTTCGATACATACTCGCCCAGAACGGTATCGATAAGCTTCCTCATTATGCCCTGCGTTAAACCCGCAGTAAGGGGGTACAAGGGAAGCACAAGCCGGGTATCCGAACCAGGTTCATCAAGGAATATCAGTTCGGGATGAACTATGGAGATAGTCCCGAAAAAATCTATCTTCCCGCTCGCAACAATTCGCACACCGGGCTTAAGCCTGCCTGCAATGTAGCTGAAATGGAAAAATGTAAGTTTCACCTCTCCCGTATCGTCCCGGACAATCGACTCCAGTCTCCTTTTACCGTTCCTCGATTTCAGATATACAGATGAAACAACCGTTCCGGATACATTCACTTCTTTACCGGGAACCAGATTGAGTATCGGGGTTATACTCCTACGGTCATGATAATCTCTCGGTACATGCAGTAGAAGGTCATAGATGGTTTCAATTCCAAGTCTTGACAATTGCCTGCCTCTGACAGGGCCTATCCCCTTCAGGTACCTTACATCAGTTTTCAGCATTTTCCCTTTCGGTGTGCTTATGAAAATATACTAAAGTTTCTGCAGCATTCAGACAAGGTCAGCGGCATGATAAATAAAAGGGGGTTGACGAAAGGTAACGCAGGAAGTAATGAAGGCGGAACCGTGAAAACACCTATGGAGGTAGATACCCAAAATGGAGCTAATAACAAGAGAGACTCTTGAAGTATTCATTAAATGTAATCCTGATGACATCGATGCCCGTCTAAACCTTGCTGAGATCATACGAAAGGATCGGAGTCCTGAAGAAGCTCTTGATATGTACGATACCGTTATTGAACTGGACCCTGATAACCCGCAGATCTACCTTGGCAAAGGATTATGCTGGGCGATGTCACTGCTCGATAATATTCCCACAAAAGAAATCTGGGAGATGGAACTCGATGAACAGGAAATGATCGACAAAGCCATGGAATTCCTTGAACAGGCCGCTGAGCTTGACCCGGAGCTTACTGAAGCTTACAACACCATGGGAAGATTATTCGCAATTATTGCCCAGGAGGAAGATGCCGTAGATATGTTCAAGCAGTCACTCCAGATTGATGCCACCCAGCTTGATGTACTTGAAGACCTGAGGGAGATCACTGGCAAACCTGTCTGGAAGATACTTGACAAAGGCACCTGGATGGGTGAGGAAGAAGAATAACACAGGGGATTTATTATTGCCCGGTGGATTGATACACTCTTGAATTCACCAGATCAGTGACCATTGCAGCTGTGGGAAATTTCTCCCGCAGCTTCTTCTCGTACAGCCCCGTCAGAAAATCGATCTCCGTTCTCCTTCCGGAGAGAATATCCTGAAGCATGCTGCACCTGTTGGGTTGCGATTCAAGCAGGAAATCCAAGATTTCCCTCGCCTTTGATGCCGCTGCATCCCTTAAAACCTCCGGTATCATTCGGGACAATTCTGTGAAAAGTGTATCTATAACTATACCAAGGCCGGCTTTCAGAAGCTGATTGTTTCTGAGTCCGGAGAGAGCACCCAGTGGATTGATAACGCTATTTGTCAGCCATTTGGACCAGCGGATAATTTCCATATCGAAGGTCGGAACAACATGCATAGAACTCTCTCTGAAAAGCTGTTCAGCCCTGCCACCGGAGGATACTATCAGATCGCCTTCTGTGGTTTCCACAGAGAATCTGTCCAGAAGGTGAAAACCTGCGGTGAGAACGGCTGGTTCAACTCTATCTCCCCAGGATTCACCCCATTCTTCTTCAAGACCCATTCCATTCGTAAGGCAGATGCAGCGATCATCACTGGAATCCAATGCTGGTTTCGCCGCATATGCAAGATCGTAGGCTTTCAAGGCTACAATACAGTAATCACAATGGATGCGATCGCAGGATTCGACTTTTTCTATGACGCATTTTCCTGAAAATGCACCGGAGGATGCAAGCTTAATACTCCCGCGACCGCTTCCCTGCGGTCCCGCAATAAGCACTTTTAGGTGACGCGAAAGGGCAACGGCCAGTCCTTTTCCGACTGCACCGTCACCCCAGATGATTACGGATCTATTCTTCTGCACTTTTTTTGGCAGGTTTCTTTGCTTTTTTCTCAACTATCTCTTTGACTTCTTCAACCTTTTCCTTAATCTCTTCGACCTTTTCCTGACTCTTTTCTCTGGCCTGCTCGAGCTTTTCCCGGGTTTCATCAAGCTTCCGGATCATCTCCTCGTACTTCTCTTTACCTGTGGTGGAAACTTCATCGACCATCTTTTTTCCTTCGGCTATCAGCTTCTCAGCCTCAGCCCGGAAATGGGTGTAGAATTCCTCTCCCCTGCCGTAAAGATCTTCCGTCGTTGCTCGAACCTTCTCCCTTGTTTCCTCACCTTTTGCAGGCGCGTAAAGAAGGGCGCATATTCCTCCAGCCAGAGCTCCCGCTACGAATGCCCAGAATTCACCTTTGCCGTTTTCAGCCATCGTTATCTCCTTTCATTCTCCGCAACATTTCTTATACTTCTTCCCGCTTCCGCACGGACACGGATCGTTCCTTCCGATTTTGGGGTTATCCCTTACTATTGTCGCCTGTCTTCCACCTGCTTTCTTCGGTTCCTGTCCTGGGACAGAACCCGGAGCAGGGATGACTGAAGAGGGATGCATGGCGTTACCGCTTACCTGCCGGTTCTCTGGAAGACCGCTCCGTGCATTCGCAGGCCATAGGGAAAGCACTTGCCTGACAGCCAGTTTATCGATCCTGTCAAGCAGTTCCTCAAAGAGTTCAAAAGCTTCCTTCTTGAATTCCACGAGAGGATCACGCTGCGCGTAAGCCCTCAGATTGATCCCTGATTTCAGATGGTCAATCCCATACAGGTGTTCCCTCCACATGGAATCAATAGAACCGAGAACCGCACGTTTTTCAAGTTCTGAAGACAGTTCCAGACCTATTTTCTCCTTCTTCATGTAATAGTATTCAAGAACCATGTCCGCAGCAGCATTTCTTACTTCCTCGGCGGAATATTCTCCAGACACAAGCCCGGAAAGATCGAACCTGGTGCCGGAGATCTCCCCCAGAAGAAGCTGTGCTTTTTCCTGATTCCATTCTTCAACTTCTGTTTCATCAGTTATTGCTTCAATAAGAACGTGACTCGATACAGCCCTGACCATATCGATCACCTCTTCAGAGAGTTCCTCTCCGGTCAGCGCCTGAAGCCTCCTGTCGTAGATGACTTCACGCTGCCGGTTGACAACGTCATCGTACTCGATCAGATGTTTTCTTATCCCGAAGTTGTACTCTTCAACCCTTTTCTGTGCTCTCTGAATCGCCTTTGTCAGAAGTGAATGTTCGATCGGTTCACCCTCATCCTCTCCTCCACTTTTTTTCATGAAATCAATGAGTTTCTCCGAGGCGAACAACCTGAAAAGATCATCCTCAAGTGAAAGGTAGAATCTGCTGGCTCCGGCATCACCCTGACGGCCGCATCTTCCTCGCAGCTGCCTGTCTATTCTTCTGGATTCATGCCTGGCGGTACCTATCACGAAAAGACCGCCGGGAACAGTATTACCGCTTCCATCAGTTAATTCCTTTATCGATTCGGCCAGTTTTATATCGGTTCCCCGGCCGGCCATGTTGGTTGCGATAGTGACCGCACCCTTCTGACCCGCCCTCGTTATTATTTCAGCCTCCTGCAGATGTTGCTTGGCATTCAGTACGCTGTGAGGGATTTTTCTTGCTTTGAGCAGCTTGGAGAGCAATTCTGAAATATCCACCGAAACCGTACCCACAAGTACCGGTTGATACATCGAATGAAGCCGCCCGATCTCATCGATTATCGCTGTGTACTTCTCCCGCCGGGTCCTGTACACCTGATCGTTGAAATCCTGACGTATTACAGGAACATTTGTAGGTATGACAACCACATCGAGGTTGTAAATACTATCGAACTCATCAGCTTCTGTTTCCGCTGTTCCCGTCATACCGGCAAGCTTCGAATACATCCTGAAATAGTTCTGTATGGTAATAGTTGCAAGGGTCTGAGTTTCGCTTCTTATCTCGACATTCTCCTTGGCTTCAAGGGCTTCATGAAGACCGTCGCTGAAGCGTCTTCCCGGCATGAGTCTTCCGGTGAACTGGTCTACGATGACCACTCTTCCATCCTGAACAACGTATTCTACATCCTTCTCGTATAACTGAAATGCCCTGAGGAGCTGATCGATATTATGCAGAGCTTCAGCTTTATGAGAATGTTCATGATAAGTCTGCCTTCGAAGCTCCTGTTTTTCCTCCTCGGGGATATCCTGAAGTTCTATCTCAGCGATCCCATCTCCGATATCATCAAGCAGGAAGAAATCCGGATCATTCGGGGAGAGAGTTTTTCTGCCGACCTCAGAGAGAGAAATGGATTTCTCCTTTTCATCCATAGCGAACAGCAGATCTTCTTCAAGTTCATGTGCCCTTTTCTCGCGGAGGAGAACACCTTCCATTCTCTGCAGAGACTGAAGGCGGTCGGGGTCCTGCAGCGAACGCACGAGTCTCCTCTGCTTGGGAGCTCCCTTCCTTGCCTTAAGATACAGAAGGGCAGCCTCTTCTTCATTTCCCTTTTCCCATAGTACATCGGCGTCGGCAACTATCCCGCCCACAAGAATCGTCTGTTTTTTGACCAGTTTATGGACATCGTTCCTGTATTCCTTGTAGCGGTTCCGAGAACGTGCCACCGGACCGCTGATGATAAGGGGGGTTCTGGCTTCATCAACAAGGACACTGTCCACCTCATCTACGATTACGTAGTTATGGCCCCGCTGAACCCTGGTCACAAGTTGAACGGCCATGTTATCCCGAAGGTAATCAAAACCGAACTGATTGTTAGTTCCATACGTGATGTCGTTCAGGTACTGTTTTCTTCGTTCCTCAGGGTTCATTTCCATCTGTATACAACCGATGGAGAGGCCGAGATACTCGTAGACACCGCTCATCCATTCAGCATCTCTTTTGGAGAGATAATCGTTCACGGTTACAAGATGAGCGCCCTTCCCGATGGGAACATCCTCAATTGGTTCGAACTCCCATTTATCAGGGTCTTCGCCGTATTCCTCTTGCGCAAGCTCCACCCATTCCGGGTTCAGCTCCAGTGCATTCAGATACATGGGCAATACCGCGACGAGTGTTTTACCCTCACCTGTAGCCATCTCGGCTATTTTACCCTGATGGAGAACCACGGCACCCATTATCTGAACATCGAAGGGGACCATGTTCCATTCAAGATTATGCCCGGTGACCAGCCAGGATTGACCGAGAAGCCTTCTGCAGGATTCTTTCACGACTGCAAAAGCCTCACACATAATGTCATCAAGGGTTTCGCCTTTTGCAAGTCTGATCCGGAACTGTCTTGTTAAATCCTTCAATTCCGGTTCAGAAAATGGCTTAAGCCTCTCGAAGTATTCGTTTACTTCATCTACATATGGCTGAAGAGACGAAATTTTCTTATTCTGCCTGTCACCGAACAGTGAGTTGACTACTTTCTTGAACACAGTTTCTATCCTCCGGGCATTGAAGCTTTGTATCGCATGCGAATTTCTATCAAATGACTGTTTCTATAATAATGAAAACATCTGGATTCCGGTACATAGGAGTTATCTCAGAGGTTCTGTCCTTCGTTATATCACCGGTTCCCGGCCAGGGAGGTCTCCCGAGGCATCTTCCTGCAATGAGGAGCAGGATGATACTAATAACTATCAGAAGTAGAGTTTTCAAACTCATGTATCAGCTCCAGCAATGAATCTGCTTTGTGAGCGTAGATCTCTCCAGAATCGCCAAGACTGGCAGCTTCCCAAAGCCGTTCCCTTGAGAGAAGTATTTCCCCCTCCCGCAGAGCATCCCTTCCGGAAAAATAGAGGGTCCAACCAAGATTACGACTTGTTTCAGGGCAGATCCTGCTGTTCCTTGCTTTCCTCAGTGCCCATATACGCCTGTCAGTATCCTCCTCGGCTTCGGCCAGTGATGCTGCAGCCTGCCAGTAGGAATAGCCCATTGATCCTTCCAGTCTCATAAAATGGATCTGTTCTCTTGAACGCTCTGTTTCTCCGTTTTCCGCAAGTTTTTCCGCAAGAATGCACCTGTAGAAAATCACATCCGGCTGAAGCCTGGCGGCAGTTTCAACCAGAGCGACAATACTGTCAGTTTCAACTTCATTTCCCAGCAGTATGGCAAGCCATACGCAGGCATCGGCAGCAGCCGAATCGTCATCACAGCCCGAGGCAGTAAGCAGATACGAGGCCGAAGGAGAAGGGCATATATCCAGTTCCCGCTCAGCAATGGCAAGGTAGTAGCGGCATACACCTCCTCCCCTGACATAATCACCGCAGCCGATTAATACATCGTACATCTCAAGGTTCTTCAATGCCCGGATATATTCCGCAAGATACCACTCGTTGTCAGGTTCTATACTCCAGGCGGCAAGGGCTGGTTCAAGAGCATCCGCAGGTTTTTCCATCCTGTTGCACACCCAGGCAAACCTGTAAAGAAGCCATGAGTTGTATGGATCCTCCGTTATCTCTTCAAGTAATACGGGAAGGGCATCCGGAAGATTGCCAGCTCTGGTAAGGGAATCACCAGGTGAAACTGTAAGAAGAAACAGGCATAGTGTAAGGAAGTACTGTTCAGGAAGCAGTTTTCAGAACCCGGTCAGTGTTGAATCCGGAAGTGAACCGCTGATGTGGAACTGAAACATGAAATCATCCGAAGGTTGCCACCGGAGATCCAACCCGCCAAGAACCCTGCCTGTTGAGAAACCGTGGAAATCGTAAAGCTTCGCATATCCTATATCGATTGAGGCGTACCAGTCCGGATGAAGAGAGAACGACATGGTTCCAACGGTAAGACCGGTTCCCAGAGTTCGGCCGCCTCCGCTGACCATGCTGAAACTTGCAAAACCGGAAAAATCCGGATCGAACCAGGAACCGGTGGGTTCAATAAGGGAGAAATTGGTTGGTTCGAGGCCAACCGCCAGAACTGCGGATGAAACTGACAACAGCAATGCTAAATGTACTATCCTCATAATTGAATCTTCTCCTTAATCGTATTTCTGCATACTACTCTAGTAATATATTACCCCGGAGGCCCGGTCAATGTTCCATTACCTCAAAGTCTCTATACGAAAAAGATCGAGAGACTATGGGGTCGTATCTTGAATTTTGGCGCTTTTTCTTTTTCCTCAGAGAAGGGAAATGGTATAGTTAAATTCAGTAAAATTTTGAACAGGACTATTTTTCATAGTGTGAAATTTCATAATTCAAGATACGACCCCACAGCACATATACAGAATAGTATGCCCATTACACAATCTCCATTATCATCCATTTCACGAGCTAGTAAAAGGAAACCGCCTGATAACTGCTTACAATTCAGCATCAGGACACACCGTTCCCTCTGATACCTTACTTATGAATAATCAACCTGCCTCTATCTCCGGGACATCGTCCTGCCAGGGAATGTAATCTCAAAAACTAGTTCGAATCCCGTTGGGGGTACCAAACCGAACGAAAATCAGAAAAATCAGGATTCCCAGCCTTCATATCACTCCAGATCGCATTCGTATCCGCAATAATACCAAGTGATTGAGAGTACTCAACCTTCATCTCACCTTGTGACCATGTGCAGTTCGAAAGTACTTTTCTCAATAGGTCGTGCTTCTCAGCATCGGGAGACGTAAGAAACATCCAGCAGGCGTATTTGGCGAGTTCGAAAGTCTCAGCGCATGTCTGGGGCAGATCTGATACGTCCTGGGCTCTCAGCCTATCTAAATCGGCTCTAAGGCCGTTTAACTCCTCACGTATCTCCGAACTCTTCCTGTCGTACACCTGAGCGTCTATCCGACCTTCAAGGCGGTCATCGTATAGAAGCTCAAGCTTACGCTCCTGTTTCTCAACCAGGTTCTCTAATCCGGAGATGATTTCCCTGTGCTTCGCCATATTCTCGTCGCTCTCGTCGCGCACAGTTTCAAGTATCCATTCAATCACATCATCCTCCGGAACAAGTCGCTGAAGAACTTCTGCGAATCGCTCATCAAAAACCTCTTCGCGAGTGTAGGGTTCACCATGTTTACCCTTGTATCCGGAACAGTGGTAATACACGTATTTGCCCTTTTTCAGGTCTCCTGTTAGTGAACAGCCACACACTGCGCACTTCATCAGACCGGAAAAAGCGAATGCATGCCGTTCCCGATGGCATTTACGGTTGTTACCACCAGTCAGCACCAACTGGACATCATGCCATAAACCGGCACTTACCAATGGTTCGTGAATGCCTTGGTACAGGGAATTCCGCCATTGTACATCACCTTTGTAGATGGGATTCGTAAGCATCTTGTGTATTGTGGAAGTGGACAGGACCTTTCCCTTGCGCGAACGTAAGCCAATGCCTTGGCTCAGGGTAACGAGGTCGTTTACCGAACATGCGTTTTTCGCATATTCCTTGAACAGGCGAAATATGAGGTGCGCACGTTCGGGATCGGGCGTAATCACCTTCCTGCCGCATTTCCCGATTGTATTCAGATATCCAAGAGGTGCATATGAAGGGTAAATACCCATTTCCGCCTTGGCCTGCATGCCTTTCCGGGCTTCGGCAGAGATATTTCGACTAACAAATGCTGCCTGTGCAATCTGAATATCCTGTATGAAGAATTCAGCAGGGGAGGACTCGTGCGATAATATCTTCCCTTCACGAACCATGTGTACCGAAAGATGTGATCGCTCAAGGTTCAGTGCGATGAAGTCACCCTGGTTGCGAGTCAGACGATCAGTTTTCTCAACCAGAATATTCTTGCAGTCAGGATGCTCCTCAAGGAAGGCAAGCATTCTGTTGAAGTTAGCCCTTCCGGCAGATCTTGCCGTCTCATTATCAGTAAACTCATTCAGAGCTTTAATCCCATGAGT
>JAUWSQ010000026.1 GCA_030609965.1 Candidatus Fermentibacterota bacterium | reverse complement strand
GGCGGAGCTTATGAGCATAGCATAAGCTGGGCCAAGCGCGGAGCGGAGGTGGAGAGCAGCGCACCACAGTCGGCAGAACCTCAGCGGTGCGCTGCGGCTGAGCTTTTAACCGAAAACTTCTGAAAATCACTCATTCATCCGATAGTCTGGCACGAAAAAGGTTATGACCCGGTTCAAAATGGCGTACCGGAAGGGACACTTGTGTAAAGAGCTTGCCCGGAATGGATGACAGTCAGAGAATCCTGCCCTCCAAAGGTACTTGTGAAAAGAGCAAACAACACCAGTGCGGTCAGACTGCTACGAACTTATCCAGGGGCAGAGTACCGATGAGGTCTGGTTCTATGCCCCACACACTGATGACTGGTATCTGATGTTCAGTGGCGACAGACATCATGGTCTTCAAACTTTTGCCGATGCTGAATTCACTCTGTGGAAGCATGACGGAACGGGAATCACCACCGGTAACACCGGGCGCATATTCAATCACATCAGTACAGAACAGCTATTTTTTCTGATAGATTGTAAATCCATCAGAGATCATTTGATAACAACAACTTTCTTCATATCCTGATATTCACCGGCGCTCATGCTGCAGAAGTAAAGACCTGAAGAAAGATCGTTGATGTATACGCTGTGAATTCCCTCAGGACATTCGCTGTCAGTAGAGCGGAGTATATGTCTTCCGGCAAGATCAAATACATTGATCTCAACATTGGACATTTCGTGAACTGCGAAGTCGATTGTAAAGCCACCGTGTGCAGGGTTGGGAGCTATCGGAAATAGCTGGAAAATATCGGATGCTTCACCATTCTCAATACCAGTTGTATTTACTACCAAAGAGGTATCACCTCCCCCGCCTATGAAATCTTCATAAGAAGAGTAGCTATACGATGTGCCGGATATTTTGCCTTTTGCGCTTGCAGATATTGATGCGCTTCCAGTAGTGGTTCCAGCAATAACTGTCCAGGATTCAAATGTACTTGATCCGGAGGAAGCAAGAGATATTGATTTGGCAGCAGTTTCACCGGTCGCAAATGAAAAGTCAGATGGAATCACTACAGTGCATGATTCCTCTGACATCGGATAACTGCCGTCAAATGGGTGAGGTCCGGGACATTCAATATCAACTGTGAAAGAAAACTGTTCCCCCTGTTGAACAGTTGCCGGACAGGTTATATCAATAATAAATGGAGCCATCATCGAACCCCAGTGGTAGTAGTCTTCCCATAAATCATCCACGAAAAAGGTTTGATCAAAGTTAACATCAGGACCTTGATATGGTGCGGTGTACCATGGATCATGAACGATAAATATATCAGTTTTATCGTCATAACCCTTTACTACACGAAAATGACCAGCACTATGCGAGGCATCGTACCATGTGAGAACTTGAATAGGATATCCTGAACTGACTAACTCCTTCAGATCGTTATAGCGATCAGGATAGTCAGGATCGGAAGTATTCGGATACGACCAGAAATTGTCAACACTTGAATAGCCTAAATCACGCTCATTGTAACCATGAAGTGATGGCTCTTGAATTGCTGTGCTTATATAGCTGAACGATCCAGCTCGTCGATTATCAGAAGCATAACTGCCAATGAACTCCAGGCAATTCGCGACTTTCCCAATATCGCTATCGCTTATATCCTCTCCCCAGTAATCAAAAATCATTCTACATGAAGTAGGTCCGCAATGGTAACTAGTAAACTGATAGTAGTGCGGAACTGTTAAGTCGTAGCTTGGAGGGAAGTCAAATGAATCCTGATGAGTATCTTCAAAGTATTTTTCGGCTTCATCAGGGATTTCAAGTTCAATAGGTGGTGGAATCAGTGAACTGTCAAGTTGATAGTGTATTTCGTTCGGATCATTGAGATTTATAAAGAAATCACCTGTATACGTCACATACCAATAGATGCTCTTATTAGGCATGCTCACAGCTATCAGTTCCTCCGGTTCGCAGTGTCTCCCGAGCAGCCTGGAAGCTATTTCAATTGCCATTTCATGATCTACTGACGGGTACGAATACCCTTCATAGATATCTCCATATGCCTGCACATTCCCATCTAAAGCGCCTATTGTTACAAAAGATGTTTGTTCTTCATGCGCATTCACAAGCACTACATAGAAATAACTGGGCTGATACGAAGGATAAGAGTGTATAAGAATCACTTCTCCTACACTGATCTCATTATCAACCCATGAAAGAATCGCTCCGGGAGCATCCGGATTTGAGCGACTGTAGTCTCCCACACGGGAAACAAGCTCCGACACTACGTCGTCTACAGCAGATTCTGATATTACAGGAGAGGAAGAATCAGCATTACTGAGAAAACTGCATATAAGCATAATGCAGAATAGCAGTTTCATAACATTACCCCTTTCAGTGTTATGAACATAAGGAAACTGGATTTGCACCATTTCATCAAAATAGCCCAAAACAGCATATTCGACCCAATATCATCCAATTTCGCTACCCGAAACTGACCATACTCCCCGAACTCCGCAGCCGTCAATGAAGAAACCCTCTGATCACTGCGAAAACCCCACAACATTGGTACAAACCTCACCCATGAAGCCCGATTGCAGAGTTCCTAACCGACCTCTATTTCCGGTATACTGTATAAGTACGCCTGCGGAGTCTGCACTCGCAAGCCTCGTATTCACAACTGTCTACGACGCTTCGAAACCAGATAGACCAGAAACATTTGGTTCCCGGAGAAATCTGCAGCAACAAAAGCTGGTGAAATATGCGGGCTAGTCCAGGAACGGTTTCCAACTTGAAATCATTAGGGGGACCAGTACAGGGGAGGAGATAGTAATCACAGTGTTAGTGGTCATCATATTAAAGAGGAACCCCGTCTATCTGAATTCCACCAGACAGATTACGTTTCCGTCAGGGTCCTGGCAGTAAAGATAACTGTTACCGAAGGCGTGTATCCTATCGTGCATGATCCTTCCGCCCGCCGCCGTAATCTTTCCAGCCATTTCTTCGATGGATGGAACTGATATTACGACTGAAATATGCCTGTCCATCGGTGAATCATCGCTGCGGTAAACAGAGGAGTTCACTCCCGGCCCATTACCCGAGTCCATTCTCCAGCCATCCGGCGGATTTGGAAACTTATTGACGCTCCAGTTGAATGCTTCGCGATAGAACTCCGTTATTCTGTCTGGCTCATCCGACGTAATTTTAACATGAATTATTCTGTTCATATAATATTCCCCTCTCTTAGAGTAGAATAACCAATTCTGAACATTCCGGTCAACTGCGGGATAATGCTTAGAAATCCATCCTTCTGAATTTCCAGAACCCTATCGAGAGAAGGACAAGGCTCCAGACAAAGGCGTATATCAGATGGAGGGAGGGAATACTCGCGTTAACACCAAAAAAAGCGAGATTCTCCGTTATGACTGCATCTGCCGGAATAAGTCCGTATATCACACCTCTGTAACCTCTGTCCGCGGGAAATACGTAAATGACAGTATGCGTTATCGTTTCCAGAGCTTTGGGCGTCTCCCCCGGAAACATCTGCATTATCTCGTACAGGCCGCCGAAAAGGGAAGCCACCGAGTAAAGAAAGAAGACTATCAGCATAGAAGCGACTTTCTTTACGATAAGGGAAAGCAGCATTACCGCAGCCCAGACAACAGTCAGCCATGCAAACATGGAGACAAAAACAAATGGTATGTTCCTAGCGGTGAACGGAAAGTAGATCGATGTTATTGCGAATATTCCACCGAATAGTATCAGAGCCAGGGCGTAAGATACAGCCAGGGGGGCAAGACCTATGGAAAGGTAGACCTTAAGCCTCGTCTGGGGAAGCGAAAGCCAGAAGGGCATTCGTCCCTGTCCTATCTCCTCTGGCAGCATGGTAGAGCCGATAACAATGATAAGGGCTGTCACGAGCGTTGCGGCAAGCGGACCGGCTGTTAAAATCGCTGCGAGGGCCGCATCTTCAGGTCCCAGCATCCCAACTGCCATGTCAGCATCTCCGTGTCCCATGCTCAGATCTGCTGAGGAAGCCGCAGAGACACCCCACCAGTACAATCCGAGGAACGCAACGGTTGCTATAACGGCAGTCAGTACGATCTTCCTTCTGAGAAGCTGCTCTATTCCGTTAAGAAACATTATCATTCCCCCGTTCCGAATCATTCTCCATGATCCGCAGGAATACATCCTCAAGACTTTCCCTCATCTGATTAATACCGGTGAATCGTATACCTGTATCCAATACGGAACGAGCCATATCAGAGAATGCAGCTGGGTCCTCGAGCTGCGCAACAACGCCTTTCGATTCGCTGCGGCAGGAATACCCCAGCTCTTCAAGGGATAGTATCATCTTCTCGGCATTATCAGTTTCTATATAGGCAAGCCCAGTCTGTCTTGACAGGGAATCAAGTTCACCCTCCGCGATGAGTCTGCCTCTGCTGATGAAAGTGGCCGTATCAGAAACCCTCTCCACTTCTCCGAGAAGGTGAGAATTGATCAATACTGTGGCCCCTTCGGAAGCCAGGTTCCGGATCAGATTCCGAACGAGTATTCTCCCGCCCGGGTCAAGTCCGGAAGAGTGTTCATCGAGCAGTACAAGCTCAGGTACTCCGGCTGTAATAAGTGACAGAGCAACCCGCTGCCTCTGACCCCTGGACATCTTACCAAGAGGTCTTTTTATCAGATCTATGCATTCAAGCTCAGTGCAGCGGAGCCGGAACTCCTCTGTGGAAGATTCATGTCTGATACGTTCGAGCTGTCTGAAGAGAATCTCTGGTGTCGCCCACGACGGGAAAGTAACGTTTTCAGGCAGGTATCTGACACTTTTTCTTGACATGGGCTCGGATACAGGGAGATCGAAAATGGTCACTGATCCTGAATCTGCCCCTACAAGACCAAGGAGGATTTTCATAAGAGTTGTTTTTCCTGCTCCATTGGGACCAAGCAGTGAGAAAATGGTGCCGGAGGATACTGCAAGGCTGAAATCCGAAAGCGCCTGTACTTTCCTATAGGATTTTGAAACGTTTTCGACTCTTATAAGATTATCTTTTCCCAAGAATGCAATCCTTTAGTATATATCTGTTAACTTGGCTTAATAGAACAGGACAACTTGAAATATAGCAAAAAGACAGCGAGTGCGGTTTTCGGTACGGTAATCGGGCTTCTAATTGCATGGCTGCTACTGAGATCCTCGGTTGGCAGCAGCGGTATCAGTAATGCAATAAGTAACATTTTCAGCAGGATCGCGGAAACGGACATACTTCTTCTTCTGGGAGCTTTCCTGCTCTTTCTTGCGAGCCAGATACTCCGTGCATTCAGATGGATGCTTCTGAGCTTCGGCAGGAAATACCGCTTTACTCTTTCAATGGCTGTAACTGTGATACATGTGGGACTGGGACACCTTCTGCCTTTCAGACTGGCTGATGTTGCTTTTGTAGGTCTTTTCAGACATTTTGGAGAGGTTCCTGTGGGACACGGTACCGCGAAAGTGTTTCTGGCAAAACTCCTGGATATTATGGCTATGGGTGTTGTTATAGGTTCTGCAGTTGCCGCAGGTGCGGGTGGGATGGCTCTGATTGCCCCACTTCTGCTTCTCGTCGGATTTCTCGGTATTGTTTTCATGTCCCCGCTTCTGCGAATCGTACAGAAACCGGTTCAATGGATTCTTGACAGAATTCTGCATCTTGGCAGGCCGCGCTGGTTCGATGACCTTCTTGAGGCTTCTTCAGTTAGGGACAGAAAGGGAAAACTCGCTTCAGCTTTTCTTATTTCAATACTTGTCTGGGGCACCAAGCTTACGATGTTCTGTTTTCTTCTGGAAGCCCTCGGAGTAACTGGAGTTCCAGGATGGAAAGTCTTCCTTGCAAGCGGAGTTACGAATATCATAATGGCTCTTCCAATCAACGGTCTTCTAAGTATTGGAACTGTAGAGGCCGGATGGACAGCCGGGTTCGCCATGGTCGGTATCGAAGGTCTTGCGATTTCGAATATGAACATCATTGAATTAGGTTTCAGTGTTCATATACTCTGGACGCTCATGGCTGTCCTTATGATGATAATGGCAATTCCGCTGTTGTGGTTCGATTCGAAACTGAAAAACCGGAGCAATGTTAACTGAATCACTGTTAGGAACCTCATCGTGAGCAAAAATATTGTAATAGCAGGTGCAGGTGTTTCAGGACTGACTCTTGCAGAAAGACTTACATCGTCCGGGGAAGATGTATCCGTCACCGTACTCGAGAAAGAGGATTGTCCCGGAGGGCTTGCTAGAACCTTTGAACGCGATGGATTCCTATTCGATATCGGTCCCCACCGTTTTCACACATCCGATACTGATGTCAATAATTATCTGCTTGAGATACTCGGTGATGATCATGTAACCATAAACAGGTCAAGCAATGTTTACATGGCGGGAAAATACCGCAGCTGGCCCCTGACCATGAAATCGGTGGCAGGACTTCCAATGCCTGTACTTTTCAGGAGTTTTCTCGACCTCTTCCGCGGGAAGTCCGAAGTGGAGCATCCCACCTTTGCCGATTATGTTATATCAAAGTACGGCAAGAATATATACAATTATTTCTTCCGGGGATATACGGAAAAGTTCACAGGATGCAGTGCCGATACACTGCATATTGACTGGGCTGAAGCTGGAGTGAACAGGGCTGTTATAGATAAAAACGTTAAGACGGATGACCTCTTTTCTCTTCTAAAAAGCGTTCTTATCCCAAAGCCCGTATCAACGGCGTTCTATTACCCTTCATATGGCGGAATCCAGACGTTCTGCGACAAACAGGCGGAAAGGATCCAGAATAACGGCGGTAGAATAATGTACGGCTGCCGGGCTCTTGGAGTTGAAACCGTGGACGGGAGGGTTTCAGGGGTGGAAACCGCTGATATGGGAGTCATCAAGGCCGATCATGTCTACTGGTCCGCTCCGGTATCTATTCTCTTTCCGGACGCCGGTTTCAGATTCATGGATACGCTTCTATGTAATATCGGACTGTCGAAACGGCAGAATAACAATTATCAGTGGTGTTACTTCGGGCAGGAGGACATTCTCTTCAGCCGACTTACAGTGCCGCGGAATTTCAGAGCCGATACTGTTCCTTTGGAATCGGACAGCCTGATAGTCGAGATAACCCTGAATAACCAGGAACAGAGAGATAACCCGAAAATCCTGAAAGACAGGCTGATCCATGAACTGGAAGGTGTGAACGCCCTTCGAGCCTCCGATATCATCTTTATTGACTGGCAGGTGGTACCCCAAACTTATCCGCTGTACGACCTTGACTACAGGAAGAGATTCTCAGAACTTCTGCTGCCGGAGGGACTTGATCTTACAGGCAGGTGCGGTTCATTCTGGTACAACAACATGGATCACTCTATAGGAGAGGCTCTGGCAATATCTTCGGGACAGGTATATTCGAAAGATTTCTGGAAATAGTATGGATAGATTAATGAAAGCCGGGTTATCATGAAAATTGCTCTTATGAAGGAAGTCAGCCCCAATATCAGCGATTGTGAAATTACCAATATCACAAGGATACCCATTGATCACGATACTGCAGTGGAGCAGCACACATACTACGCTGATACTATCCGGGAACTCGGATATAAAATACACATGATGAAAGCAGATGATCTTCCGGATTCTGTATTTATTGAAGACACGGCGGTCGTTCTTGATGAGATAGCAGTTATCACTAATCCCGGAGCGTCTTCACGGAGGGCTGAAACGCAGGCAGTTGCCGAAGCCCTGCATATATACAGGGACCTGAAATATATAAAACCCACCGGAACTCTCGACGGGGGGGATGTTCTACAGATCGGTAAAACATTGTATGTAGGAAAATCATGCAGAAGCAGCGCAGTTGGGATATCACAGTTACGGGAAATACTCAAACCCTTCGATTACGAAGTTATAAGTATACCTGTGCGGGGCTGCCTTCATCTCAAATCTGCGGTATCCCTTGTGGCTGAGAATACACTTCTCCTGAACCCTTCCTGGGTAAGTCCCGATCGCTTCGGGGATATCGGGAACTTTCTTACGGTTGATCCTTCTGAACCTTACGGTGCAAACGCACTATTCCTTGATAACGGAACAATCTATTCGACTGAATATCCTAAAACCAGGAAAAAACTCATTGCTGAAGGCATCAATGTAGTATCTCTGGACATATCCGAGCTTACGAAAGCGGAAGGAGAGATGACCTGCTGCAGTATCATCTTCGATTTCTGATACTGCAATTCCATTGCTCTTTCATTCTTTGATCATTATATATCTTTTTGAAATGCTGGTCGCGGGGTGCAGGAAGGCGGTGTAAATCCGCCACGGTAGCGCCACTGTAACCGGGTACCGAACCCCATTAATGCCACTGCCGCAAGGTGGGAAGGCGGGGAACGGGATGATCCGGAAGTCAGGATATTGCACCGCGGCCTGAAGCAGGATTCCCGCATAAGGGATCAGGCTTCGGCCACACCTCCGCGGCTATTACAAGCTGCAGGAGGTTTTTTCTTGATACAACTGCTTTTATTGCTGATCAGTTTATCACAGGTTGATCTTTCCATAGTCGATACTTCCGGTCGCCCTGTCATTGGAGCCTCCATCTGCACAGATAGCACACTTATCGGTATTTCAGACACAAGAGGAGAAGTATCCCTGCCTGTTGGAACTGACTCCGTGGAAGTCAGGGCAATAGGATACAGAACGTGGGAGGGAGCAATTCCATTCTCCGGCAATATCTTCCTCATCTCAGTACCTGTTCCCTCCGGGATGGTGATTTCCGTAACAGCTCCGCGCGGCGGGTTCAGAGACCGGTTTCCCGCAACGACTGTACTGGGCAGGGATGATATGGAATACCTGGGCAGATCCGGCCTGGGGTGCCTGAGCAGCAGAAGCGGCGGTATTTATGTTCGCGAATACGGAGGTGCCATGCCGGTGATCTCCATCTCCATAAGGGGAAGCGACGCAGCCCATTCCGAGTATTTTGTTGATGGACATGAAATAAGCAGTTCGATGGATTGCCTCCCCGGAATGACACTGGATCCTGTACTGTTCGGCGGGCTTGAAATAGCAAGAGGAGGGGGGTCGGGTTTTCTCAAAGGCGGTATGGCCGGCACCCTGAATTTCATTCCGGAATCCGCAGGTTTGCCTCCCAGAGCATCTCTGACCGCAGGTGATGATAAATCCATCACCTTTTCAGGCGCATTTACATCCGGGATTAACCGGGTTGCACTGAGTATCAGGAGGCTCGCGGGTATATCCGGATCCACAGCCCATGACGGATCCCTTCTCATTCATGGAAATGATTCCCCTCTCACTTACGGTTTCCTTGCAGCTGTCTCCGGAGGAGAAACAGAAAGCCCTGACTGGACCCTTCCCACCGATGGTGCACGAAAAAGGTACAGCTTTGACACCTGGGGGAGATGGAGTCCGGGCAGAGTAAGGTTTTCCCTCGGTATGAGAACTGGAAGGCATCAATATGTAAGCACCGAACCTTCCATAGTGGATGATACGCATGATGAATTGGGCGGGGATCTGACCCTTGAGTACAATCTGCCTTTGCTGCCCTTTCATCTTGGGTTATCCGCGAATACCTCTCTCGATAGAGTATGGAGCACTTCGCTTGGTGAGCGGGACAGGGTGACAGGGGAAACCGCATTGACCGCCGGATACGGTGATGGCCTGTCCATTTCCGCCTCGGCATCTCTTAATCTGGTCTCTTCACAACGCACAATGTATGGAGCTGTGCTTTCGATGGGGCTGCCTGCGCTGGATTCGCTTCTCCTGCTGCATTCTTCCGCATCAACAGGTTTCAGGCGCCCTTCGCTTAACGATCTGTACTGGCCGGAGGATAATTTTGCACATGGTAACCCGGACCTTCTGCCGGAAACCTCGGTGGAATTCGAGAGCGGGATTTCATTCAATGCCGTTGATTGGCTTACATTCTCTGCAACAGGTTTTATCGCGGAAACCGATGATCTTATCAGGTGGGAACCGGGAGAGGGCGGGAAATGGTCTCCCGTGAACATCGCAGGAGTTCTTAGAAAAGGCATCGAAACGGAAGTATGGTTTTCGGATAGTCCCGTCGAAATAACCGGTACCCTCACTCTTCTGGACGTTACCGACAACTTCATCGAATCGGTAAACTACGGTAGAACTCTGCCTTATACACCTGATTACACATTCGGTGTTCAGGCAGGAGTGGAATATCCCTTCTGGGCTCACTGGTCGGTGTCCGCGAGCGGAATGGGCATAAGATTCAAAAACTACAGTGAAACATCATGGATGCCCGCCTACATGGTCTTCGAGGCAGGTGTTGATCTGCATCCTGAATTCATGGGAAATTTCTCTTTCAACGCCTCTGCGGAGAACCTGTTTGACAAAGACTACCAGGAAACCAGCGGATACTCAGGAAAACCGAGAACTTTGTACTTTGGAATCAATTGGAACGGAAACTGAAAGGATAATGATGAAAAGATACCGTCCAGGACTCTTAACTCTGATCAGCGCGTTACTGATAAGCCTTATTGCAGTATCGTGCAACTCACCCGCTGAACCCTCCACGGAACCCACTCCCGGCGGCCTTGTAGTTGCATGGTTCAACGGCCTGGGTAATACTGTTGATCTATACTTCCCCCAAAGCGATTCGCTTGTAACCACTGCTTACATCACAGATGAAATGCCCAACGATATTATCTCCCACGAAAAGGACAGAATAGCCGTGCTGAACTCAACTTCAAGCACTGTTCAGGTTTTTGACGTGAATTCTACAGGTGGAGAACTATTTCATATTGATCTACCCATCGGAAGTAACCCTTACGAGATGTCCTGGGATGGGAATCATCTCTGGGTTACACTTCTCATGACGAGCCAGGTGGCGAAAGTAGACCTCTCTTCAGGCGGTTCGGTATCGATCATCGATGTTAAGGCAAACCCCACATCAATAGCATCCACTGGAAGTTATATCCTGGTGGGGCATGGAACCTGGCCCGACACTTCAGTAACCGGCGGCATAACAGTTCTTGATGCATCTTCGGGAAGTGTTATCGATTCCATAATCACGAATGATAATGTAACCTACATGAGATATTTCAGTGAAACTGGTATGGTGCATGCAGTAACATCTACTTACATGGACGGTGTGATATCAATAATAGATCCTTCAAGTATGGGAATTCTTGCTCAGGTAAATACCGGCGGTTCTCCTGTTTACCCTGTAGAAGCAGGCTCGGGTTTCATAACAGGTGATGGCTGGATGTCAGGTAATCTCTATTTCTACGATGAAAACGGCAGCCTCAATGACACATGGAATACAGGCCTTACCTCTGCATGGGGAGTAGCGTGCAGCGGTGATACACTTTACATCACTGATTTTAACGAAGATATGGTCTACATTGCGGACTGGACAACAAAGGTTATGCTCGATTCTCTTGCAGCCGGAGATGGTCCCCAGGGTATTATCAGTGTAGAAAGATAACATTTGGGGTCAGGCACCAGAACTTAGCATTCTTAGCAAAAGGGGTCAGGCCTCGAATCCTAACAATCGGGGCCGGGTCTAACATCTAAACATTCATTATCAGCGTATTAATAAAAAATGTTTAGATGTTAGACCCGGCCCCTGGGTGCCCAGCCCCCATCCGTGACCGAAGCCTCATACTTTCATATGATACTCACTTGTCAATCCTGGAGGTAGAATGGCTGTTTTTAAATGTGATCTCCACGTTCATTCAAAGTATTCGATGGAATCCGGACGATGGGCTCTCCGATCGCTCAAAGCCCCCGAAAGCTTCACGCCGCCCGAGCTGATATACGAACTCGCACGGAAGCGCGGCATGGATTTCGTCACCATAACCGATATCAATACGATCGAAGGAGCTCTGAGCATATCTCACCTGTCGGGGACTTTCATCAGCGAGGAAATAAGGACTTACCTTCCGGGAACCAGAACTTCGGTTCATATCCTGGCATTCAACATCACTGCGAAGCAGCATGACGAAATAATCACCTTGAGAGATTCGTTTCCATCCCTTCTGGATTACTTTGATGATGAAGGAATTATCCACTCACTCGCACACCCTTTCTATTCGCCGGATACGGACCTCACAAGCGATGAATTCGTTAATATCGTTAAGAGAATAGGACTGATCGAATCACTAAACGGCACAAGATCCAGACTGGAGAATGAGTCAGTTCTTCCAATTGTCAGATCGATAAAAGGTGACCCTGACTTCACCGGTTTCACCGCTGGATCCGATGATCACTGCGGCAGATTCATGGGTCTGACCTATACTGAGGTTGCGGATGCAGAGAACCTGGAAGACTACCTGAACCAGATAAGGCAGGGGAAAGGAATTCTCCGCGGTGAGCATGGTAACGCTATACGTTCAGCCTACTCAGTTTACTCCATCGCGTATTCCTTCTATCGGGACAGGCTTACCGCCAAGAAGATACCCGCCATAGCCACCATGGCCGCAGATCGATTTTTCAGGCCATCCATATCTTCAGTTGAGCCCACAGTGTGGCATAAAGCGGATTTTCTTTTCCACCAGCTTATCAAGAAAGCCAGGAAATCAGGGGAACCGGGTTTCGAAACGATTTTCGCAGACCAGCTCATAGAGATCGGCAAAGACCTGAACCTTCGTTCCGGAAGCCCGGAACTGGAAGCCGAAGGCATTGACGAGCGTACATTTGAAATACTTAACAGGCTAAGCAATAAATTATTCCGGCACTATTCCTCACTGCTTGTTAAACGGATCATGGATGGAAGACTGCTGGATGCCCTTGAAGCAATCACCGCTCTTATTCCGGTTATCCTTCTCAATATCCCATATCCAATGGCATATCTGAGCAGAAAAAAGGGGAAAGAGGCAGTTGAAAGAATTGCTTCGGAGGTTTCACCGGATATCTCAGGAAGCATGATAAATACTGATAAAAGGGTCTGGTTCACAGATACAATAGATGATCTTAATGGTGTTTCCAGAACAATTCAGAAATGCAGCCGTCTGGCTATGGACAGCGGAAGAGATATGGCTGTGATAGCCTCGCAGAGCAGACCTCTTTCCTTCCCTGGATGGGTTGTGAATTTTCCTCCCATCCGCGAGTTTCCAGTACCTGATTATCATTCAAAACTCCTTTCTATTCCTCCTTTCCTTGAAGTTCTGCGGTTCGTAGAGGATGAAGGGTTTGGTATGATGTACATATCCACGCCCGGTCCGGTGGGGTTCGCTGCGCTTGGTATATCAAGGATTCTGGGCATTCCTGTTGCGGGTATATACCATACGGATTATCCAAGGCATGTGAACCATATAGCGCAGGATGGCAAAATGGGGGAGTGGGCAGGAACTGCAGCAGCATGGTTCTACAGTAATGTGGATATAGTTCTGGTCCCCAGCAGGTATTACATGGACGATCTGGAGAAAATGGGGATTTCAAGAGATAGAATGAAGCTGTTTCCCAGGGGAACTGACTGCACTCTCTTCTCACCTGAGTGGAAGTCGGATGAATTCATACTGAGGTTCGGTGGAAATCACGAATCCTTGAAACTTCTATACGCCGGGAGAATCTCCCGCGAAAAGGACCTTGATGTTCTTGCGAAGGCATTTGTTCTCGCCCGAGAAACAATGCCTGATCTTGAACTATATCTTGCAGGAGATGGCCCATTCCGGGGAGATCTCGTTAATCAGCTCAGCGGAAAAGGATGCTACTTCTGTGGAGTACTCCACGGAGAAGATCTTTCCAGAGCTTATGCATCATGCGATATATTCGTTTTCCCAAGTTCTACCGATACTTACGGAAACTCCGTCCTTGAAGCTCAGGCTTCGGGGCTTCCTGCAGTGGTCAGCGACAGAGGAGGACCCCAGGAAATAATCGAAATCGGGAAAACAGGCCTTGTTTTCTCAAGTCATGATCCCGAATCACTTGCCGAAACTATCCTTGAAATTGCCATGAATAAAGAGTTACGGAACTCGATGAGCAAAAATGCCATAACTATGGCGACTGAGAGAACATGGGAAAAGGCATTCAACGAACTCTGGAGCATTTCACCGGAAAAATTTAAACACGTGAAAGTCTAAACTATGTCATTCCGGACGATATCCAGGCACAACCGAACTCCACTCGCCAATATGAACAGATGGCATGGTTTTGCATACCTTCTTTCGAGCAAAATCGCTGTAGCCCTTACTCTTTTTGTGATTGTCATGAGTATTGGTTTATCTGGTTTCCTGATTTTCACTACACATCAATCCGGTATGGTTAACCAGCAACTCATAACTACTCTTCAGACCCTCAGGAATGTAGAATCTCCCACCGCTGCACAGCTCTCAGAAATAACCAATATTGAAATGCAGCTCGATGAAAGCACTTTTGCAGGTGAGATTCTGCTTTCAGGCTATATGACCGCCATTACCATCACAACCGTTGGATTCGACGATGTTATCAGGGAATACGCTTACGATTTCATGGACGAGAAATGGCGAAGGGCTTACAATATATGGGTCACATTCTTTGTGTTAATAGCCTACATGGCTATCCTATACGTGAATGCAAATTTTGTTGCTTACCTTGTAGGAACTCGCCTGGCGGAGAACATGAAAAGACGTATGCTCCTCCGGAACATATCGCGTTTGAAAAATCATTATATCGTATGTGGTTGCACTGGAGCCGGAAGTGTTGTCATTTCGGAGTTCCTTCGAACAGGGATACCCGTAGTGGGTATTGATAAGGATGAAGAACCGCCGTGCAATCTCAGGAAAACAAACGGTTTTCTCTACCTGAAACGTGACAGATCGGATGACGTTCTCTTCGAAGAAGCGGGAATCGGCAAAGCCCGTGGACTTGTATCTGTTCTTCAGGACGATAGTGATAACCTTTACCTGACACTGACAGCACATCTCCTGAATAATGATATCAAGATAGTAAGCAGGGCAGCGGGGGAGGAGAATGAGGAAAAACTTGCACTGGTAGGAGCCGATGTATCCTTCACGCCGTCTATCGCGGTTGGAAAGAAACTTGTTGCAGGTATTCTCAACAGGGAGACCATGGATTTCATGGAGAAGATGATAGACAGCAGGGATCAGAACTGCCGGATAGAGGAATACACGATCAAAAGCGACAGCCCTTCTATCGGAAAGACCCTGGGTGAACTCAGCATCGGCAGGAAAACCGGTATAAGTGTATTCGCGATAATGAAACAGAATGGTTCAATTGTGTACAATCCAGGTGCGGATTACACACTTGAAGAGGTTGATGTTCTTCTCGCCATTGAAACCCCTGAACAGCTTCAGCTTCTAGCCAGAATACTGCAACATCACACAAGAAGGAAAATACTGTGAGCCATTCTGATAACAGCGGTTCGGTCTGTGCAGTATGCGGGGCAGGTGAAACCGGTCTTTTCGTTATAAAGGAACTCATCAGGTATGGTTTTTCGGTCAGAGTAATTGATATCGATCCCGATGCACTTCTAAATGCAGCCAATCTAGGTGACAATGTTACTACCATACAGGGCAGCTGCCTTTCTGACAGTATACTGAAGAAATCAGGCCTTATCGATGTCCAGGCGTTGTTCTGTGTGCTTCCGGACGATAGGAGTAATGTCTTTCTAAGCCTTTCCGCAAGAAGGATCAACCCCCGGCTGGAAATATATTCGGTAGCATCTGATATCTCTGCAGAAAGAAAACTGAAACTTGTGGGAACAAGAAGAACTGTCAATCAGGATACAGCTGAAGGATTCAGGATATCAAATGAAATGATCCGCCCCAATGTTGCAAGATTTCTGGATAGAATCGTCTTTGCCCGGGAAAATACCGAAGGTTACCTCAGTATAGAGATCGGTAAAGGATGCCCTTCCATAGGCTGGACACTTAAAAATCTGCAGCTGAGCGGGAGTACAGGTGTTGTGATAATAGCCGTAAAGAAAAGTGACGACAGCTATGTTTACAGCCCCTCAGGGGATTTCCGGCTCTCAGAGAATGATAACCTCATCTGCTTCGGTACTGAGGATGAGAAGGAAGCTATTAAGAAACTTCTGTGGAGAACTAAACAGGATAGAACTGACAGATGGAAGAGGCTCCGGCATAAATTCACAAAATAGTATGGTCGGGGCGGCCGGATTTGAACCGGCGACCCCCTGCTCCCAAAGCAGGTGCGCTACCGAACTGCGCCACGCCCCGATTTCCGAAGGCTATATTCTACAGATTCGATGGCCCTGATGGCAAGTGGAATACACGTTGAAGACTTGACTTAGATAATCGCCAGGAACCATATTTGCCTTTATTGCATTCCTTTGACAGCTTACCATGATTCATATTCCTGAGAGGATACATTCATATGTTTAAGAAATTAATTCCGATTCTGTTTGTAATATCTGCTTTATCCTTTGCAGGCAGGACGATGCTGTCGAACGATTTCAGCTATTCTGTTCCCCATTACTCTGTCGCTATCAGAGATATCAATCTGTCAGAAGTAAAATTCCTCGAGGAAGAGGGGTTCCTTATAGAATGGGCTCACGGCGGAAAAGCCATGATCTACGTTGATGCTCAGCAGGAGGAAATGCTTCGTCATATGGGCTACAGTCCCATTCCGGTACCCGTAGTGGAACCTCTGGTTCCATATCCTTCACTTGATGATATATACAATTCGATAGATGCTGTAGTTGCAGCCCATCCGGATATCTGCAGAAAAGTTACAATAGGCACCAGTGTACAGGGCAGACCTATTGTAGCTGTTGTCGTATCCGACAATCCCGCGACCGAAGAAATCGAACCCGAGATGAGAATTCATGGTGCGATTCATGGTGATGAGAAGACATCGGCGATGACTACGCTAAATTATCTAGAGGTTCTTTCAGATAACTATGCCACCAGCCCTATGTGTCAGTATATAGTTGAAAATACTGAAACATGGATAATTCCTGTTCTCAACCCTGATGCTTACTTTCATGACCAGAGAGTTAACGCTAATGGAATTGATCTTAACAGGAACCTCAGCTATATGTGGACCGGTTCTGGAGGCGGATCGGCTCCGTTCTGTGAACCGGAAACCGCGGCTCTGAGAGACCTTACAATGCAAAGCTGGCCGGCTATCGAGAATTTCATAAATCCATTCACAGGCGGTCTTTCACTTCATGGTGGTGCTGCCTGCATCAATACCGTCTGGAATTACACCGGAAACCCTCTTCCTGAAGATTCGGGAGTTGTTCATCAGCAGGCCCTTGATTACGCCTCTGTTCCCGGGATAGTAAGCTATTTCGGCAGCAGTTTCTGGATAGCATACCCCGGTTGGAGCTGGTACGAAACACACGGTGATGTCAATGACTGGAGCTACGGTGAATGCGGCACTGTCGACCATACGATTGAAGTACATGATAACAAACAGGCTTCCGACTGGCCGGGTGTTGCAAACGCCCACTACATGGCAATACTGGAATTTTTCACAAACAGCACCTACGGCATCTGGGGAACCGTCACAAATTCTTCGGGAGATCCCATAGATGCCCAGCTTTCGATAGGCATACATGACGGTACTGATTCTGAAATCCTCAGGTTCTGCAGAACGGATGTAACCCTCGGTGATTACCACAAGACACTTCTACCGAACACATACGATGTGGAAGTGACCGCTGACGGTTATACATCACAATCGGTGGAGAATATATCTGTGGGTTCACAGGAAAGGGTGGAAGTGAGTTTTGTCCTTTCCCAGCTGGGAATTGAGGGATCCGAATCTGGATTTGAGGGAGCCTTCTCCGTCTTCCCCAATCCATCGCGGGAATCCTGCAGTTTTACTATCCCGCAGCAGGGGGTTGGAGGAACCGTGTCAATTTACGATATTACAGGCCGTTCCATCATTGTTATGGATGTTTCTCCGGTTAGTGAGAACCTGGTATGGAACCTGAGGAACAGCAACGGTTATGCAGTTCCTTCCGGGATGTATATCGCAAGATTCTCAAAAGGAGCTTCCAGCTGGAACGCAATGGTAATTGTAAACAGATAATCAGTTATTGAAAGGTTCAGAATATGGCACATAAGAAATCATCGAGCAGCTCCAGAAACGGCCGCGACAGCGCCGGCAGAAGGCTTGGAGCAAAGAGTGCAGCAGGGGAAATGGTCTCCGCCGGAACTATCATTATTCGGCAGCGTGGAACCAGGATCCATCCTGGAGTGAATGTTGGAAGAGGTAACGACGACACACTCTTCGCAAAAGCGGATGGCAGAATCAGATTCCATAAAATGGGTGGAAGAAAGGTTGCATCTGTAGTCCCAGAACAGATTTAACAATCCACAATGAAAGTTCAGTCCGATTTACTTCTGACAAACATTGGCGAACTGGTCACATTGGCTGGCTCGCCTTGTCCTAGAAGGGGAGAGGCTGCAAAGGAACTATCAATCATTCAAGACGGGGCACTCGCATCCTTCAATGGTAAAATAGTGTGGACAGGCAAAACCCGAAACGCATTCAAAAGCGTACAACTTATTGAGAATCACCTTGAAATCGACATCGCAGGTAAAGTTATCACACCTGGTTTCGTTGATTCACATACCCATCCTCTTTACGCGGGTACCAGACAGGTTGAATTCGCCCTTCGCGCAGCTGGAGCCGATTATGAGGACATTGCCGCTGCCGGTGGAGGCATTCTCAACAGCGTCAGCAGAACCAGACAGGCTTCACCGGATGAACTTGAGGATACCCTTCTTGCGCATCTTACGACCATGCTCCTGCTTGGAACAACTACTGTTGAGATTAAAAGCGGTTATGGCCTTGATCTTGAAACCGAGATCAGATGTCTTGAAACAGCTTCAAGACTATCCGAATACTGGCCTCAGACAATTGCCAGAACATTCCTGGGTGCTCATGAAATTCCTCTTGAATTCAGAGGCCGCTCGGATGAATATATTGATTATCTTATAGATGAAGTACTGCCCGAAATAAAATCCAGAACACTCGCAGATTATGTGGATATCTTCTGCGAAAAGGGTGTATTCACAGCAGAACAGGCAAGATACTATCTGCAGGCGGCAAAGGATATGGGATTCGGCATCAGGATGCACGCCGACGAATTCCACGATACTGATGGCGCTTCAGTCGCTGTCGATATAGGTGCCATGAGTGCAGATCATCTTCTGTCAATTTCCGATCGGAATATTAAGAAAATTGCCGGAAGCAACACAGTGGCTACACTGCTGCCCGGAACAGCGCTGTTCCTTGGCAAACCATTCCCTCCCGGCAGAAAACTGCTCGATGCAGGAGCTGCTGTCGCAATTGCAACGGACTTCAATCCCGGCAGCTGTTTCTGCGAATCGATGCCGCTGATGATTAATCTTGCTGTATGCCAATGCGGCTTCTCTATAGAAGAAGCGGTAACCGCAGCTACAGTTAACGGTGCCGCAGCCCTTGGAATGGGTGATTACAAAGGTGCTCTTGCTCCAGGGATGGATGCGGATATGATACTCTGGGATCTTGATGATTACCGAGGTATTGCTTATCACATGGCAATACCCGATATTGAGGACTTGATTGTTTCCGGGCAACTGGTTTCCAATATGTTTGAGTAGTATGACAGCATTTCGATGCAACCATGAGGATGAATAATGATAGACATTGAACAGCGTCGGAAAGTTCAGGACCTTTTTCAGGAAGGTAAATACGAAAGCGCCGAGAAAATCCTGAACCGCATGATCAAAGAAGACCCGGAAGAAGCCTCAATACTCAACACCCTTGGTGATGTGCTTGTAAAACTCAATCGCACTGAAGAAGCCCTTGCGCGTTTTTCAAAAGCAGGGCAGCTTTACTGTATCAACGGCCTTCACTCCGCTGCGCTTTCAGTTGCAAGAAAAGTGCTGAGAATGAATCCTGAATTTGCTGAAGCACATTTTATAAAGGCTCTGAGTTACGATAATCAGGAAAAATTCGAGGACGCTAAAAAAGAATATCTTCTTTACCTCAAGTCGAAACCCTCTCTCAAAGAACCTCCTGTTCTCCAGTCATGTAATGCCATGACCAGACTTGACCCTGATGATAGTAAGTGGGTTATACGTTTCGCCAAAGTAGCAGCAGCGAACGAAGATGAAGTTTTGCTGAAACAGGCAATTAAAACCGCACACGACAGAAACATGAAGGAAATCGGCCAGCTTGAACGCATGCTCAAGAAGCTCAATGTGAAGCTTAATAAAGGCACAGCTCAACCCGCGAAAGCACCTGCAGCACAGAAGAAGCCTCCTGTGAAAGTTAAAACTCCGCCCGCAACGAAACCTGCAGAGAAAAAGATTTCTCCGCCCGCAACGAAACCTGCAGAGAAAAAGGTTGCTCCGCCTGCCACGAAACCTGCAGAGAAAAAGGTTGCTCCGCCTGCAACGAAACCTGCAGAGAAAAAGGTTGCTCCGCCTGCCACGAAACCTGCAAAGAAAAAAGTTGCTCCCCCCGCTGAAAAACCTGCCCCGAAAGCCAGAAGAAAAACGATTGACAAAATCCCTCCTTCGGCAGTAATAGATGAAGTGGAATTTGACGAATCCGATTTCCTGGGACCGCTTGGAGATGACGGAGACCTGCAGGATGATTTCACCCTTGAAAGAAAAAGGATCGGTGAGTACTTCATTGCAGAAGGACTTCTTGAAGCCCCGGACGTTCTAAGAGCCCTTGATATCCAGAAAGATACAGATACCGATCGTAAGCTGGGTGATATCCTCGTTAGTATGAACCTTGTCTCCACAAGGCAGCTTCAGGAAGCTCTTTCCCTTCAGGTTGAAGACATGAGGAGCAACCTGGATAGATCCAGAGGAGACGGACTGGGTTATGTCGAGCTTGGTAATCTTCTCCTTGAAGTCGGCGATTTCTACGGAGCAATCGATTCGTATCTTCGGGCCTGTACTATTTATCGGGCAAATGAACGGGAGTATATGGTTTTCGAGCTGCTAGAGGGTGTACTCGACATCTGTCCTGAATCACTCAGTGCCGCAAAGGAGATCGTTCGAATAAGAGAAGCTATGGATGTTGAGGGTCAGGCCAGGGCTTTCTACCGACTCGCGGTAGCCTACCTGCTTAACGATAGCCCCCATGAAGCATTGGCTTCGCTTGAGAAAGCGGTATACGTTGATTCCAGCTTTGAAATGGCAAGAACACTCATGGACGGTATCCGGCCCGGTCTGGCCGACAGTGAGAATTACGCTGACATAGCCATGATTCTGGCTGATATCGACCATAAATTCGACAGGAACTCTGCAAAAGCCCTGGCAGGTATAATAAGGGAGTTTCAGGAGGGTATAGAAACAGCAGTCCCCATCGACGATTTCAATACGCATTACGATCTTGGAATTGCGTATATGGAGATGGGTCTATATCGTGAATCCCTCTCGGAGTTCGAGCAGGTTCTCAAAAGCCCCGATTTCAGGATGAAAGCAAGGGAAATGCTTGGAAGATGCTGTCTTAACCTGGAACGCTACGATGAAGCTGAAGACCATTTCAGAAAGGGGCTTTCAACTACAGCTGGAGATCTGAGATCATCCGTCGGATTCCATCTGGCCATAGCGGACGTTTACAGAGCTACAGGCCGGAATTCTCAAGCGGAAAGGGAACTTGCAGCTGCCGCTAAGCTTGATCCGGAAATGGTTAAAGTACAGCGCTTACTGGAGTAGCATTTGCTCGAAATACTGTCTATAACACCTGGTTCTCCCGCTTCCGCAACAGGATTCAGAAATATCGACAAACTTATATCATGTAACGGCAGTCCCCTTAACGACTGGATAGATTTTCTTTACAGCGCCAGCGGCTTCTTCATTGACCTGGTATTTACAAGAGGTACTGTTATCAGAAGACTTACAATCCGGCGCAATCCCTCCACTGACTGGGGCTTTGTATTCCAGGACCAACAGCCTGCCCTATGCCGAAATAAATGCATATTCTGTTTCGTAGATCAGCTGCCTCATGGTGTCAGACCCTCCCTGCGGGTAAAGGATGACGATATCAGGTATTCCTTTATCCAGGGAACATATGTAACCCTTGATACTGATGATACTGAATATGCCATTTGCAAGCACCTCACACCTCTTCATATTTCCGTTCACACAACAGATCCATCAATAAGAGGAATAATACTGGGGACTCGCAGGGACGAACCTGTCCTGCACATGCTGGAGAAACTCTCAGAAGCCGGTATTGAAATGGAAACTCAGTTAGTGGTAGTACCCGGACTGAATGATGAGGAAGAGCTTGATAAAACCCTGGATGATCTTCTTACAATCCCAGGCGTTATATCAGTCGGCGTAGTGCCTGTCGGTCTGACTAAATACAGGGATGGACTGCATGAGATAAGGCGTTCCTCAGGAGAAGAAGCCCGTCGTGTTGTAAATCAATGTAACCTGTGGAGGAGAAAGGCTGTAATAAATCGAGGATACACATGGGTATACCCATCTGATGAATTCTTTATAATGGCCGGTCTGGATATTCCGCCGGCATCTTATTATGAGACCTGTACACTAAGAGAGAATGGTATAGGGCTCCTGGCAGAACTGATGGAAACATCAGGAAAGGAATTTACAGGAAATGGAATAGTGTGTACCGGATCTCTCGCAGCTCCTTTTCTAAGACGTATTCTTAATGGCAGCGATTACCATGTGATCGCTGTTGAGAATACTTTTCTGGGCCCCGATATCGGTGCAGCAGGCCTTCTCTCAGGAGAAGATATTGTAAGATCTGTGAAGAAACTTCCGGATTCATATAATACTGTTATACTGCCTGGTGTAATGTTCAACCATGATAACCTGACGCTTGATGATTTTACTCCCGATAGAATAAGTCAATTAACTGGTAGAGAAGTTTTCGTAATCAGAGATCTGGAGGAGCTGGCCTGACATGATAACACTGCCTGTATATGTTGTTTTTCTGATCTTTCTTGGAATTTTCATGATCATGGAAATGTACAGAAGAAACAAAATAGCATTCGAGAAAAAGATCAGTGAACTGAAAAACAAACTCAGGTTGTACAAGGAAGAACTTGATGAACTGGAAAAACTGAAATCGGAGATGCTGTCGCGTATCGGAGTATCTCTGCGAAAACCCCTGGAATCGGTCAGGGAAACAGCAATAGAGCTTTCCAGACCCCTTGACAGATCACCGCTTGTGAAGGAGCAGCTCGCAAGACTGACTGCTGAAATCGAGGAGATCGAGAATTTTCTGAACGTGATGAAGGAACTGGCAGCTCTTGAGAACATGGACCTTACCGATGAATCTCAGTTCCCCGAGGGTGCGGAATCATCCCTTGTATCACTTGATGAACTCCTTTTTGAAACCCTCAACGAATGGAATGAAACATTTGCGACACGTGGGGTATCCCTGGCAATATCAATGGATGAAAACGTTTTCGTTTCGGGAAGCAGGTATTACCTCAGACATGCTCTGGACAATATTCTCTCTGAAATATCACGCATCATGAGTGCGGGTTCACTTATTCACATAGTGCTTACCGGTTCTGAAGAATCCGTAAGACTGACAATCGTTCATAAGGGTGAAACGCAGAGTAATGCTGAGCACTCCGCATTCGAAGTGGAGCTGGCCCGACAGATAATAAGTGCCCACAGAGGATGGCTCACAGGTGAGACAGGCACAGGCCAGTATGCAATTGAGCTTCCCGGAATGAAAACCTCTAAGGAACAATAAATGAAAAACAGTATTTTCAGGAAATACGACATCAGGGGCATATATCCTGATGATCTTGATAGGAGCACTACCATCAGGCTTGGCCGGGTGCTCGGTTCAATTGCGAAACAAAGCATCGCTGTTGGCCGGGACTGCAGGAAATCCGGGGCTGTTTTGATGGAATGGCTTGCCGATGGCATTCGTTCAGCAGGATGCGATGTCCTTGATCTTGGTGTATTGACCACACCGATGACGTATTTTGCCGCGTATACCCTCAATCCTGATGTCACAGTAATGATTACAGGCAGCCACAACCCACCCGAGTACAACGGCTTCAAAATATTATTCGGACATGAGACAATATACGGTGATTCCATACAGGACCTCGGCAGAAGAATGGAGATTGTCACGGATTCTGTTGATATATCCCAGCAAACCTCAATTCAGCAGGTTTCCGTAAGGAAACCATACCTTGAAAGACTGCTGTGGGAATTTTCGCTTGATCGGTCACTGCGGATCGTAGTTGATGCGGGCAACGGAACCGGTGGTGATACAGCCATAACGATCCTTCGAAATCTGGGTTGCAGGGTTATTCCTCTTTACTGCGATATGAACGGTGATTTCCCAAATCATCACCCCGATCCTACCGTTGAGGATAACCTATCTGACCTGAAAGAAACGGTTATCAGTGAAAGAGCAGATATAGGTCTCGCCTTCGACGGAGATGCAGACCGTCTTGGAGTAATAGACGACAGGGGAGAGGTCATTCGGGGAGATATGATACTGATTATCCTTGCAAGAGCACTTCTGAAGCAAAATCCAGGAGCAACCATCATGTCAGAGGTTAAGGCTTCAGGACTTTTCTTTTCTGAAATTGAAAAGGCAGGAGGGATATCGTTCATGTCCCCTACAGGGCATTCGATCATTAAAAAGGAAATGATCAAGGAAAATGCACTCCTCGCTGGAGAAATGAGCGGTCACATCTTTTTCAGAGATCGCTATTACGGCTACGATGATGCCCTTTATGCCGCCTTGAGGCTTATCGAGATAATCGCTTCGGGCACTATTCCTCTTAGCAGCTATCTGCAGGATCTCCCGAAGGTTTTCTCAACACCCGAGATAAGGGAAGACAGCGATGATGATACTAAATTCCTTCTCGTCAACAAAGTAACCGAGCTATTCCAGAAGGAAAATTATCAAGTAAATACAACCGACGGTGCCCGGATCACCTTCCCGGATGGATGGGGCCTTGTAAGGGCATCCAATACTCAGCCCGTTCTGGTTATGAGATTTGAAGCTGGAACCCGTAAGGGTCTTCTGGACTATGAAAATACAACACGGAATTTCATCAAAAAAGCCAGGAGGGAAATAGATGCCTAGAGAACAGGTTGAAGAACTTGAAAAGCTGATTTCAGACAAGAAACCACTTCTGGATAAACTCAAGTCCAGGTTTTCCAGTGTTATTGTCGGACAGGAAGAACTCCGTCTCGGTCTTATAACTGCGATGCTCTGTGATGGACACGTTCTGATTGAAGGTGTGCCGGGTCTAGCAAAAACCCTCGCTGCAAGAACCCTCTCCAAATGCGTCAACGCTACATTCTCAAGGCTGCAGTTCACTCCGGATCTACTTCCAACTGATATTACAGGAACGATGATTTTCAAACCGCAGACGAATACCTTCGAAGCCAGGAAAGGACCAATTTTCGCTCAGTTCATCCTTGCTGACGAGATCAACAGAGCACCAGCTAAGGTCCAGAGCGCCCTTCTTGAATCAATGCAGGAGCGTCAGGTCACCTTCGGAGGCGAAACCCACCATCTTCCGGAACCTTTCTTTGTAATGGCAACCCAGAACCCCATAGAGCAGGAAGGAACATATCCTCTTCCTGAAGCCCAGGTGGACAGGTTCCTGATGAAACTGAAGGTCGATTATCCTACAGCAGACGAGGAGATTGAAATACTCAAGAGAATCGGAGGAAAACCGGTTCCTTCGATAGATCCGGTCATGACTACAGAGGATGTAATTGAACTTCAGCGGATATCTTCTCAGGTACTTGTGGAAGATGTGATCATGAACTACATGGTCAGGCTCACAGCTGCTACCCGTCACCCCAGACAGGCTGGATTTAAGGACCTGGAGGATCTTATTTCAGTGGGAGCCAGCCCCAGAGGTTCTCTCGGCCTGCTTGCAGCATCGAGAGCAAGGGCTCTTCTTTACGGTCAGGCATTCGTGGGTCCCACGATCGTGAAGGAAGTGGCACATGACGTTCTTCGTCACCGTATCATTCTTTCCTTTGAAGCGGAAGCTGAAGAAATCGGTGTTGAGGAAATTCTGGACAGGATTCTGAGCCGGATCCCTGTTAAATAACTGCATTGCAGATCATGGAAAACGTACACTCATTATTCAATCGTGTCAGAAGGATTGAACTTAGTACACGAAAGCTTGTAGCACAGCTGGTATGCGGTGATTACAGTTCTATATTCCGCGGGCATGGAATGGAGTTCTCCGACCTCCGCCCATACGTAGAGGGTGACGACCCCAAGCGGATCGACTGGAACGTATATGCCAGAACCCGGACTCCCTTCGTGAAAGTTTTCACCGAGGAAAGAGAGCTCATGGTGCTTCTGGTCGTAGACCTCTCCGGAAGCCTCAGGTTCGGGTCACTTAACCTGACAAAAGCTGAGAGAGTGGCAGAAGTTGCTGCAGTACTCGCCCTTTCTGCTTCAGAGAGTAATGACAGGGTAGGCATGCTTACATTCTCCGATAGAATCCATGACTATATCCCGCCTGAAAAAGGAAGAAAGCACGCCCTGGGTCTTGTTCGCAGAATACTCCAGGTACCGGATATACAGGCCCATGCGGATCTGGACAACGCATTGAAATACATGGGCAGGGTGATGAAGAGAAGAGCCCTTATTTTCATAATAAGCGATTTTACCTTTCCTTCAGGCAGCAGGCTCCTTAAAACTGCCGTTGGAAAACATGATGTTGTCGGAATACATGTATTCGACCCTAGAGAACTCCATCTGCCAATGATGGGGAGAGTAAGGTTCAGAAATCCCGAGACAGGTACCGAGAAGGTTGTGAATACGAATTCCCGGACCTGGAGAAAGAAATTCGCGGACAATGTCCGCCTGGTTCAGCAGGCCAGGGAAGAGCTGTGCCGCGATAACAAACTGGATCTTATGAGTATTTCGACATCTGACAACCTTATTCTTCCTCTGCGCAGGTTCTTCGAATTGAGGAAAAAACGGAGACGCAGATGATATCTCTGGTGCTGACAGTATTGTTTCTGACTTCTGAGATTGAAGCTGTTCAATGCCCTCTGGGAGTTCCGGTAACTATTGATTATTCCATTCCTGAAGGCTTCACACCAAGGCCGGTTGAAGTAACTGAAGATTTCGTTTTACTCGAACAGCTGGGCGACAGTATTACGATAATTCCGATTGTTCTGGACACGCTCATCCTGCCCCCAATTTACGCTGTTTCAAATCAGGGGGGAGAGGAAGAAGAATTTCCTCCACCCGTTATTGTAGTTGCCAGAACAATGCCCGATTCAACATGGATCGTTCCCGTCTTCCCGGCGCCTCTCCTTCACGCTATTCCTCCCGGATTACCTCAGGATTATCTAAGCATCCACAATTTCTGGGAGAGGTGGGGAAGATCTCCATCCAACAGCTGGCTTCTTCCGCTAATTCTATCGCTGACGGCAATTATCATCGCGGTTTCGATCTGGTTTATTCTCAGAAAGAGCAATAAACTTCTATCTACAGACAATTCTTCCTCTTTGAAGAAATCGATTTCTCCTCTCGATGAAGTCAAGGCTCTTCTTAATTCGAAAGCTTTTGCAGAAGGCAACTGGCCCGATTATTACAGGGAAATTGATCAGCTTCTAAGAGATACTGTTGCGGTAGGGTTCGGTATCTCAAGCAGAGCTTTTACATGGCACCAGATAAAAAGACAGCTTGCAGGAGAGAAGAGCGGCAACAAGTTCATCGAAAATACAGCAGAATTAACCAGGGAGATAATACTTCAAAGATACGCCGCCTGGGGCGGATCACGTGAGAGAGCAAAAAGATTTACCTCAATGCTGCTCAACATCAGAGAGGAGTGGCACAGGTAATGAATTTCCAATTTTTTCCGGCTCTTCTTGCGTTCCCTTTATTTCTCCTGTTCACCTTTCTGTTATCTCGAAATCCCAAGGTGATATCACAGACTTACAGCGGACCATTCTCTTTCCAGTCCATTTCCGGGTCTCCTGGTTTCAGAACAGCTGTTTTTCTTCAATTTGCAGGAATCGCCCTTCTCTGCATTGCCCTTGCGAGACCGCAGCAGGGATTTGAACGGTTGCCCGAAGCGGGTGAAGGAGTGGATATCATCATAACACTTGATGTTTCCGGCAGCATGACCCAGACGGACTACTATCCAAGCCGTCTTGCAGCGGCGAAGAGGGCAGCTTTGATCTTCATAGACGGCAGGCCCAACGACAGAATAGGACTGGTTATCTACGCCGAGCAGCCAAGAACACTATGTCCGCCTACCTTCGATCACGCTACACTGGAAAGGTTCATTCAGAGTGCGGAGCTGGGCGCACTTCCAGATGGTACTGCCATAGGAGCAGGCCTCGCTATTGCTGCGAAAGGCTTTAATTATTCACAGACCGCAAGAAGAGTCATTGTACTCATCTCCGATGGAGAGGACACCTCCAGTCAGCTGGACCCGATAACTGTTGCCAAGGCAATTAATACACTACACGGAGACAGCCTCAGAATTTACACTGTGGGCATCGGAAAGCCCTTATCGGAAGACGGTCTCGGGCTTGATATAGAAACCCTGTCGTACATTGCTGACCTTAATGGAGGAAGACTGTTCAATGTTGAATCTCCAGAGGAGCTTGATGAGGTTTATTCGGCTATTGACTCCCTGGAAGCTTCAACATTACCTGCGGAAGGACTTTTTGTGTATAGAGATTCATATATGTTCTTCCTCATCTCCGGCATGATCCTTATGCTAATATCGAGCATAATGAAATACAGATTCTTCAAAGTAGTAGGTGATTGATGACATTCGGGTATCCTTTCCTCCTGCTTCTCCTGCTTATCATCCCTTTATACTGGTGGCTCCGTGTAAAATGGTATAACACTGAGCTTAAGCTTCTCAGGGTATTCGTCAGGCCTGTTCTTTGGGAAAGGGTCAGGATTACTCCTCCGCCTTCCCGGATTCTTTCCAGAATCCTCTGGACGACAGCTCTTACTCTTTCGATAACAGCCCTCAGCAGCCCTACATGGGGCAAGTCATCGGCAATAATATCAACGGGAAGCAAGAACCTTGTAATAGCCCTTGATGTATCACAATCCATGGCTTCAATTGACGAAATGCCGTCAAGGATAGGCAGAGCTGCCAGCGAGATAAGGAGACTTGCCGAAGAACTTGACGATGTGCGGATAGCTCTTGTTATCTTTTCCGGTTCATCCAGACTTGCGTCTCCGCTTACTCTTGACAGGGAATTTCTGATAAGCCGTCTGCCGGAAAATGTCTGGAGCAGTTCTGATATTATTCCGGGCACCAGACTCAGTGATATGGTAAACCTGATGGTCTCCACACTTCCGGATATGGATCTTGAAGCAAGCCTCGGTATTATTTTCAGCGATGGAGGTTTCCATGATTATGCAACCGGAAGTGCTGCTTCAGATGCAAACCGTCATGGAATGAACCTTGTAACTGTTGGAGTGGGCGGTCCCATAGAAGTTCCAATCCCCAGAGAAGAGGGGGGACTCCTTCTGGATGCCCGGGGAGATACTGTCAGAACTTCACTGGAAGAGAGTTCACTCCAGGACCTGGCCGAGAATACCGGAGGTATTTATGTGCGGCTCTCCGGAACGGATGACCTTGTCTCAATTGTGAAGGCTTTTCTGGAACATATTTCCGCTGACAACAGCGAACTGGCAACAGGCGGTTCTACAACAACACGAAGGTATCAGTATTTTCTGCTCCCTGCACTTCTTCTTTTTGCCGCTGCGGTTATCCTGGAGAGGAGGGGGTTGTGATACTTCTTCTCATGATTGCACTTCAGTCAGCAGCCAATCCTACTCCTGCAGAGCTTGCGGATATGGCCACAGATTTATTTATAAACGAGCAGTTCTCAGAGTCCTCGGCAATATGGAATGAGCTTTGGTCAAGAATGCCTCATAGAAGCAGGATAGCATACAATCTGGCAGCTTCCATGTTCATGATGGATTCACTTTCGGCAGCTGATTCAACTCTTATGCTTGTTTCAGACGGCGTTAATGCTGATACACTTGCCTCTGCAATAGCGCAGACCGACTTGGCGCTGGCAATACAAATAGAAGATTACGGCGGAGTAGAGAGTGCTGTAAGCACTCTGATCGAGAACATCTCCGATGGTCAATCCCCCGATTGCGAAAGGATCGCACTTGAGGCTGGGCTGAACTGGCTTGATAACCACGAGCCCCCTGAGGATCAGAACCAGGACCAACAGGATCAGAATGAGGACCAGCAGGATCAGAATGAGGACCAGCAGGATCAGAACGAGGAACAGCAGGATCAGAATGAGGACCAGCAGGATCAAAACGAGGACCAGCAGGATCAGAATGAGGACCAGCAGGATCAGAACGAGGAACAGCCTCAGCCTCCGCCTCAGATAGATGAAATGACCCCTGAACAGGCACAGGCGATACTTGATCTGATCGAAGAGAACATGCCCCAGGATTCCATTGATGTCGGCAAAGCCGGACGACCTTCAGGACCGGTGTGGTAATGGTTCTTCTGCTGCTCTCCGTCTTTCTTGCTACTCCTGACTATTCTGTAGATGTACCGGATTCAGTTCGAACCGGAGCGGTATTCATATTCGAGCTAACGTTAACCGGTGAAGATCTGGGTTCGGTGGAATGCATGCCTGTCTTTTCAGATGGATTGGAGTACATAGGCAGCAGCAGCTCACATTCATTCTCTTCATTCACAACGCCTTCAGGAACAACTGTATCATCAGAAATCCGTCTGTTAATGAGTTTCATTGCTTCTGCGGAAGGAATCCATACGATTGGTCCTTTGATGCTTACTTCCTCCGGGAGAACAATCTGCGAGATACCTGCCCTGACAGTTGCAGCACTTGGTAATATCCAAAACACCGCTTCAACGGATGTACCTCAGGAGACCCGGCATGAGGAAATCGCATGGATGGAAATAGAGATCGATACTACTGGAAGAGTTTATCCTGGCCAGACTTTTAATGTTGATTTCTTCATCTACAAGACAAGAAGGAACGCGGAAATAGTAGATCTCTTCCTTGAGCCTTCAGATTTTGCTTCATCAAAACTTCTTGATAATTTCGAAGAACTGCAATGGGTAAGATGCAAGAATGGTGATTATCGAACCTGGCTTGCAACACTTGAGGTTACACCCGCATTTGCCTGCACGCTCTCACTGCCGGTTCTGAGGGGCAGAATAGGTATCCCGGGCGGAATGATGAGACCATTCACTGAATGTTACATATCAACTGAAGGCGAAAGGATACCTGTATATCCATTTCCTGAACTCGGTAAACCGGAGAACTTCAACGGGATCACAGCCGAGATATCCTTTCAGATCGAGAGGGTTACAAGAGGATACAGTGCTGCGGGAGAGAGGTGCATTCAGCTTTCGATCTCAGGTCAGGGATACTCCCAGTTGCAAGAACCTCCTGAACTGACAGTAGCGGGACCTGCTGAATTGCTTCCCGGAAGGAGTTTCGCTCTTACTCATGATACGAACGCCTGGTATATACTGGTTGAGCCCACTGACAGCGGGACGGTTATAATCGGCCCGGACAGCATTGCCTGGTTTGATACAGATCGTGCAGAATACAGTCAGGCTATAATACCAGCCTGTACAGTTTCTGTATATCCCATTACCAGCCGCCCTGTCGATTTATCAGTACTTCAGGATAACGACAGCGGTTCTTCATTACTCTGGATAGTGACAGTTTCACTGCTCCTCATATTGTTTATCACCATTCTAGTGCGATACAGAAACAGAATTGCTGGAAATGCCCCTGAAATATCCGAGGTTAATGATATTGAGGAACTTCTCACCGCAATTGGCTACAAGCTTTCTGAAATGCTCACCGGTTCCAGATCCTATATGGGTTCACAGGAACTTGATGAGGCTCTTGATGATAAAGCAGTAGATGCTCTCATTTCAAGAGGACTCCTGCGTCACTGGAAGGACCTTGAACTTATGCTCTCCGAGCGGACTGTAAAAGCGGAACATCTTGAAAGGCTTAAGAAGAAGAGTCTTGAACTTATCCGGGAACTTAAAATGGAACTTGAAAAATAACTCAGGGGTGCAGCAGCACTTTACAATACCTATATTCCTCCGTTCACATCAATCGCCGACACACATAAGGGGATAAACCATGTTAGCCAATTATCTTGTTGTGGGAGCTTACGCTGCGCTTATCATCATAATCGGACTCAAGGGGATGCGCAGAACACATTCATACAACGATTATCTTCTCGGTGGAGGTAAAGTAGGCCCATGGATGACCGCATTCTCTTACGGGACAGCTTATTTTTCGGCAGTTCTATTCATCGGATTTGCTGGAAAACTTGGATGGGGTTTCGGTCTTTCCGCGCTCTGGATCGCCCTTGGCAACACTCTTATAGGTGTCTTGGGGGTCTGGCTCATCCTTGGAAACAGAATAAAGAACATGGCAGATTCCCTCAATGTAAAAACCATGCCTGAATACCTTGAAGCAAGATTCAGCAGCCCCTTTCTTAAAGGATTCACCGCTCTTGCCATTTTTGTATTTTTTGTACCGTATACCGCTGCAGTGTTCATGGGTCTGAGTTACCTCTTCGAATCCACTTTCCAGCTTCCCTATTTATGGATACTTCTCTTTATGGGCCTGTTCACCGGAATCTACCTTATCATGGGTGGTTATAAATCCATGGCCATGATAGATGTTATCTTCGGAACAATTATGATAATTGGTGTTAGTGTGTTGCTATGGTTCAATATACAGAAGGGTGGAGGTATACCTGATATCATTTCCAGCCTCAGGGCTATTGAACCGAAACTTGTCGCCCCAGTAGGACCGCCTGGTATTATCCCTCTGGTTTCTCTGATATTTCTCATCAGTGTTGCCCCGTTTGCCATGCCTCAGCTTCTTCAGAAATTTTACGCCGTACGCGACAAAAAGGCTATCAGAGTCGGTATGATTGCCTCAACCATATTTGCGCTTATCATTACGGGTGTAGCCTATTTCACGGGGGCTCTGACGAGAATATTCCTGTCACCCGCCAGTGCTCCGGCTGCGTTCGGGGAGGGGGGAGCACCACTTTTTGACCGTCTTATTCCCGAACTTCTCACAACTGTCATCCCTTCGGCACTTACAGTATTTATTCTCCTGCTTGTACTTTCAGCCTCTATGTCAACACTTGCATCACTTGTTCTTATTGCGAGTTCTGCGGTTACGAAGGATTTCTATCACGGTTTCATCAACAGGAGTGCTTCTGACAGAACACTGACAAAGCTGGGCAGACTGAGCAGCGGGTGCTTCATATTGCTTTCCATGATCCTTGCCTGGCTTAAACCTGCGGTGATTGTGACTATACTGTCAATTTCCTGGGGTGCTATAGCTTCAGTATTCTTAGGACCTTTCCTGTGGGGACTCTTCTCTGAAAAGCTTAATAAACCGGGAGCTATTACCGCATCGATCCTCGGGCTGGGAACCTGCATGGTTCTCTTCTTTTCCTGGGGTCCATCCAAAGTCCCTCAGGCGGCATCCATCGGAATGCTTGTTTCACTGACGATACCGGCTATGTTTGTATTGATCCGTAGAAGGGAATCATATGAATAAGCTGAAGATTTACTCAGAGATACTGAATTCCGTTATGGAGAGTATCCTTATCGTTGATAACGATAATAAGATAGAATTCTCAAATCCTACTCTCCATCAGCTGTTTGAAGTAGACAGTGCTGAAGATCTCACCGGCAGGAATTTTCTTGATTTTGTGGTTAAGGAACATTGGGATATCGTATCCAAGCAAACTGATTCGCGCAAAAGCGGTGAATCATCAAGATATGAACTCAAAATCATAACCGAAAAGAAAAATATTAAATGGGCTTCTCTCTCGGTCTGTCCCAGGCTGGATGAGGATGGAAACACTTTCGGCGCTTTAGCAACAGTTGTTGATATAACCAAAATGAAAACGATGCAATTCGAACTCTCAGAGATACTGAATTCCGTTATGGAGAGCATCCTTATCGTTGATAACGATAATAAGATAGAATTCTCAAATCCCACCCTGCACAAATTGTTTGAAGTTGACAGTGCTGAAGACCTCACCGGCAGGAATTTCCTTGATTTTGTAATTAAGGAACACTGGGGTATCGTAAGTGATCAGACTAATACGCGCAAAAGCGGTGAATCGTCAAGATATGAACTTAAAATCATAACCGCAAAGAAAAATATTAAATGGGCTTCTCTCTCGGTCTGTCCAAGGGTTGATGGGGAGGGAAACACTATCGGCGCTTTCGCAACAGTTGTTGATATAACCAAAATGAAAACAATGCAGTTTGAACTCGCAGAGAGTGAAGAACGTTTCCGCGATATTGCGCTTTGCACTGCTGACTGGCTATGGGAAACCGACCAGGATGCCAGATACACTTTCTGCTCGGAGATGGTTATCGATTGTCTTGGATACTCGGCGGAGGAGATAATAGGCAAAACACCATTTGATCTCATGCCATCAGAAGATAAAAAATATATGAAGAATCGCTACTTAAGTATATTCAATAATACTGGAAATATTGTAAATCTGGAGACCAGATTATATCATAAGCATGGGTATATAAAGATATTCCTGACAAACGGCATACCTATCCTGGATAAGAACGGTGAACTTCTCGGGTACAGGGGAGTGGACAAGGATATCACAGTTCAGAAGCTTGCTGAAGCGGAAATTTCCAAAGCTCAGGCACTGACCGAGAAAAACTATTCAGAATTGAAACAAGCCCTTTCCGTTGCTAAAGAACTTACAAATCAGGCAAAACAGGCAAACATGGCCCGAAGTCAATCTCTGGTTAGTATGAGCAACAAGATAAGAACAGCAATGAACGGTGTTATTGTAATGACTGATCTCATTATGGGTACCGAACTTACACCTGAGCAGTCCAAGTATGTCAATACAGTTCATCAGAGCGCGAATGCGCTTGTGTCAATAATCAACAATACACTGACATCTTCAAAGAAAGAACCAGATAGAACATAATTTCAGTAGATTCAACTGCTCCTGCGCTCTAGAGACGCGGTGTATACAATGTCCGATAAGAGATATTATGTAAAGTCACCTGTATTCCTATTGGCATGTTTTTATGACTGTACATAATATCGATCATCTTCCCTTCTTTAAGCACACCATAGTATTCTTTTTAGCATGATATGCTGACTGTACATAATATCGATCATCTTCCCTTCTTTAAGCACAATATTTCATAGAAATGAACTTATAGGATCACTCAGGATCTCTGTGTGCTCACTTAGATTCCCTTGACAATCACTAAAATAGTGGTGTATTCTCATTACAAGTAAATGAACGGACATCATTCAGTAACACTGCGCAGTAAGGAATAACCAGCCAGACAAGAACATCCCTTTCCGCGCTGGGAAGGACAAAATTATGGCACCCCCCCCCGTTTACGAATAATAATCTTAGTATTATCTCTGATTTTCATCTCCACAGCACTTGCGGACACTCCCTCGGATAACGACATACCTACTCTTGCCATGAGGATAGTTGGTTCATATGCCTCTTTTGAATACACAACAATAGAACTTCTCTGCGAATTGTCATGGCTTAATTTCGATGCCGTGAACTTCGAAGGTATGGCCTCACATACTACTAATCAAAACCTTATGTCCCTCTGCGACAGTGCTGGGGTTTACTACACTATCTGTCCGGGCGAGGTGATGCAATACCTCAAGGAATGGGCAGACCCGGAGTACAGGTACTGGTTTCGGAACAGCGATTCAACTCTCACCTCGGCTCACTGCTTTGCCCAGTGCAATGAGAGTTATACTTCGTTAATCGATTCAGCCACAGCTGAAGCAATGTATGATGATTCCAGCTATTCTATAAAAACGACAATCGTTGATGAACTGGCATGGAATACTAGAAATCAGACTCACCTCTGGTTCTACGAGGTGTACGACGAGGCCAACTCTCAGCAGAGGCGCCATGCTCTGGAAAACGAAGATCCCTGGGATGACTACATTCCGAATGTTTACACTCAGGCCAGGGATTCAACTGGTGATACACTCTCACTGGAAGAGGTCGAAACCAGCGGCATCTTTTCCATTCAGAAGTATTACGCTGAGAACGATGAAGATAATCCCGTCACCTTCACCATGAATTTTAGTCTTCTGCACACAATAGATCAAGACGACTACACCGGGTTGGGAGGTGACATTAATTATGGATCGATGACGGATCAGGCCATCTGTGT
>JAUWSQ010000027.1 GCA_030609965.1 Candidatus Fermentibacterota bacterium | reverse complement strand
CAAGTTCCCTGCCTTCAGGGGATATAGCTATTAATACAAACGTTTTATGGTTCACTCCGGAGTCAACCCAGCCGTACAGATCCCAGCCTTCTCCTATGGACGAGGCCTGTCCTTCTCCCATTTCAGGATTTTCCAGCAACTCCATAACCGCTGGCCTATCCATTCCGGAGTGGATTATCTGCAGTGCTGCGGCAACATCAGCTGCGGTGCTTGAAGACATGGTTTCAGCCTCCTGAGGGGGGCCCGGGGAGTCTACCTGCATCGTATCTATGGCAGAAGCGAGAGTATAGACCTCCGGAACGTTCAGTGAAAATACACCTTCACCGGATCGTGCTACAGGATTCCCGGTTTGAAGATCAATAACAAGTGCACTGAATCTGATTCCAGGCAATTCTTCCATAGCGGGGATCGAACCAATCACCTGTTGTGTTTCCTCTACTGAATCCTCTGCCGGTGCAAGTCCCAGGCTCCGTAGAAAGGAAGGAATCGACGCAAAAGCTGATGCATTGAGCAGGGCAAGCATCACCATATAAGCAAAAACGGATGTCCTGTTTTTCAAAAGTTTAACTACTCCCTTTCATTCTCAATAATAAATCTAATGCGTAACGGTAACTGTACCCTCGCTGTAATCGCTTTCATGGTTGTTTCCCTCATATACGATCGCCCTGATGTAATACTCGTCCTCAGGGAAATTGGAACAGTCCCACAGGTAGCCGGAGGACTGAATGGAAAGGGAATCGGATATCTGGATAAGTCCCGCTTCCGGATTAAGGTCGGTGTCTACGAAAAGCAGTACACCTGTATTGGAATACTCCGGTGCGCTGAGGGTCCATTGGATGATGTAACTCTCGTCCGCTTGTACCCCTCCGGCGGGGGGATGGGTAACGTTTATTGAAAGACTGGGACCCCAGGGACTGCTGCAGCCAAGCAAAAGGAATACAGATAACAAAAGAACAGTTCTCATGTTTCCTCTTTTCAGAATGTCAAATCTCAATTCCATATATCAGGCTTAAGGGTCAATCTGTCAGTGCTTCGTACAGCATCCTGAATCCCTGATCAACATCGGCAGGATCTTCAATATCCTCTGCAAGAACCACTAAACCAAGATCAGAATCTCCGGGCAGATCGATGATGATGAACAGGAGTTTACTGTCTTCTGAAATATCCAACCAGCCGTAGATGGTGTTATCAAATCCCAGCGTTTCTCTGATATGATCAGAAAGAGGGGGATTTGTACCAATATTCCTTACACTTGCCTGGTCGAGGCTGCTGTAGATGATTTTCAGGTATCCCAGAGCATCCTGTGCGGTAATGTAATTGGAATCGAAAACAGGAGCATAAGGAACGTCCTGAGCAACACCTCTTATCTCCGTACCTGTATACCCCTTTTCAGCCAGCCATTCGTTTATCCTGCCGAAACCAATTGTCCAGATAACTGCCATGCACATACCACGTCCGCCCTGCTGTGCCCAGTGGAGTCTTTCCCAGTAATACTCGCCTCTTGATATAAGGCCATCTAAAGAAATCTCACCGGCATTAGAGAGTTCAACAAGCATGGCCGCCAGGGGAAGGTGGGGAATCTGCATCATAAACTGCCCATTGGCATTCAGGGTTCTTTCTTCTCCTGTTTTGAATTCGATCACGGCTATTCCCCAGCTTGCATCTGCAATCTGAGATACTTCCTGTATAATGGCTTCCAGATTCTCAGGCAGAGAAGCAGTTGAAGTGGAAATCAGCAATCCAGTCCCTGTAATTGAACTCAAGGCAACAGATGCTATAAGCAACCCCAGATAGGATCGATTCATCTTTATCCTCCATAACGAAAAGGGGAGAGCCGGAAGCTCTCCCCTAGTTCACCAAAATAGTGGCTTAGTTACTTGAAAAGACTGTTACGCCTTCAAGTGTCTGGTATTCGTAGCTGAAACTTACCTCTGTGCCTCTGGGGGTTACTGAGCTGGGAACGATACTAAGATTATACATCTTGACATAATGTCCGCTTGAAAGGCTGATATAAGTCCTGGTATCTGAGGTGTAGAGCTTATAATCATTACTGTACCAGGGTCCGGAAGGGCCAGAATTAGCTGTAGTTCTTGCCTCAACATAGCTTGCATTAGTAGCTTCATGCATCCAGGAATCACTACCGTTACCGTAGGTTCCCCAGCCACCGGAGGTCAGGTATACAGTATCATCACCATCGGTATCGTAGTCCCAGGCGTAAATGTCCTGAAGGAATCCAGTATTACTGGCTAAACCTGTATCGCCTGAGTCCTCTCCAAAGATGAATCCGCTGTGCTCGGTATCGGGGCACCATCTATCAAATATCGTATATGTGAAAGTTACGTCAGACGGCATTGTGGTAACTTCGTTGGAGTTGTTTTCCGAGTTGTTGGTTCCCTCGTAGGCTGTTACAACGTAGTATCCGGCGGAAGTTGCTGTAACGGTACTGGCGTTGGTTGTTACATCGTCTACCTCTACCCAGTCGGCGGTTGATGTCGCACGGAACCAGACTTTGTATCCGTCAACGTCATCAATCGCTGTCCAGGTAATAGCAATACTCTGGCCAGTGGAAGCTGTGCCAATTTCCACACCAGTTACGTCTGCAAGGGTACCACCGGGACCAGCAGGGTCGTCTCCCGCGCAGCCAGCCATCAGGATGATTCCGGCTACAAGTATCATAAGTCCGAGTTTTTTCATGGATTTTCCTTTCTGTTTCTGTTCATTCTAGTCTATTTCCAACACTACAGCAAAATAAACCTGCGGCTTCTGTATGTCAATTAAGCCGGTTATTCCCGTTTTCTCCGCTCTCTTCATCTTCGTTAATTCTTTCTGCAATAAGTCTTAGCGCTCGTTCGGCGGCGGACCTCACATCAAGCTCGTGATCCAGTAACAGTTCTTCCAGGGTCTCGATACCGCCCGGATTGCAGATCTCTCCAATTGAAACTGCAACCTCCCGTCTTACTCTGCCTGCAGTATCCGAGGCCAGCGGCAGGATGACTGGAAGTGACTCAGGGTTTCCTATCGTTCCAAGCGCCTTGACAATCCCTGTTATTCTTCCTGTAGATATGCTGTCGCCAGGACACATCAGGATTCCCTCAAGCGGAATTCTTGCCCTGTCATCCTCTAGTTTTCCCAGAAAAAACACCAGATTTCCCCCGTTCCTGTCGGGTATGCTGTCAATTCTACTCAGCATATCCAGCAGAAGTTCCATGGAAATGTCGATATTATCCTTGAATACCCTTTCCATAGCGCGGCTTGCAAGGCCACTCAGAGTCCCCATATGATTTTCTATCAGATACCTGACAGCAGCTTCCCCGCGTGATGCCAGCTCTTCCCGATGTGCGTTGACTTTATCATTGTTGGGTCCAACAGCCCATTCCGACGCAACGGAAAAGAGTGAATCAAGTTCAAGAGATTCGGGGTCGCCCACAGGATCCTGGGGATCAAGCCCTCCGGGAGTCAGATTCGGCAGGTCGACGCCGACGCCGTATTCATTGGAAAGCCAGCTGGTTGAATCGGAGCCGGAACCCATATACACATCATGATCGGCCAGATCAATAAACACCCCGGCACCGGATGACCCCCTTGCCCACCTGGCTTCGCCCTGTCCTCCTCCCCGTACGCAATAGGTATCATTCCCCGCAAGGTCGATGAAGATAGAAGCGGAGTTGGTAAGGGAGAGGGACTGTCCGCCATCGGAGCAGTACCAGTCGTTACCGCCGCCATCAAGGAGAAAACCGGTGGACAGATCGTGGGCGCTTCCCTGGGCCGGTCCGTTTCTTGAGAAGTAACTGTCATCACCGTCTCCGTCCCACAGGCACCCGGACGCAAGATGAATCCCGGATCCCTGGCTGTACTGGGCTGCCTGGTAAGTGTCCTGTCCCCCCTGGTCGTACAGCATTCCAAGGCTGTAGAAGTACGAGCATCCCTGCCCGAATACTTCTGCTCTGTAAGTATCGTTCCCTTCTCCGAAGTCCGCCATAAGCCCTATGCCTCCGGCTATCAGGGGCCGCAGGCCCATACCAAAACCCTGTGACATGGCCTGGTTGTCATCCGGCAGCAGCGGTTCGTGGGAGTACCGGAATCCGGCCAGAGAACAGTCGCTGCCCTCCATATCGACAAGTATCCCGATGCCTTTCGGCCCTCCTAAACCCTGTCCGAACATATCAACCTGCCGAAAATCATCTCCGGAGCCATCGTACAGGATCCCCATTCCAAGGCAGCCGGCACCCTGGCTGAACGTGCCACCCCTGAAGTAATCTTCTCCCTGAAGGTCGATAAGAAAGCCGAAACCCATCAATCCTGCCCCCTGTGAGAAATTCTCAGCCCTGTAGATATCATTCCCCTGCAGGTCAATCACTCCTCCAAGCCCCAGAAGGCCGCATCCCTGACTGACCGGAGAAGTACTTGAATAGGTATCGTCTCCAGAGAGGTCTATAACCACGGCAGTTCTTCTTCCCGCAGGCCCGGCGGCCCCCCCGATACCATCTCCATAGAAATCGTTTCCGCCGATATCTATGATCAGCTCAAACGGACAATCCTCCGTATAGATGTTATCTCTTGCGCCTCCTATTACCCACCTTACAGGGCCGTCGAAACAGTACGATGCTGTAGTTCCGCTGACGCCCGGAAGGGTAACCGACAGTTCAGACGGCCATTCTGCTCCCTGGAGACTTTTTGCCGCTATGACAAGTTCTTCAAGAGGAATGCTTACTTCGAATCGGCACCGCTGAAAAAGTGCGGCAAGTGTATCCATTTCCATATCATCATCCGGGGAAAATTCTATTCCCCAGCCCTCTACAACTGAATCCCAGTCAAGAGGATCGTTCTCGTTCAGCCAGACAACCGGGATTACAGTAATCAGTGAATCAACAGTTTCCTGTCCCATGCTTTCCAGCATATCCAGCATAAGGGAATCGGCTTCCTCAAGCAGGCTGAGAATTGCGGTCAGGGCTTCCCTGCCTGTGTTATCCGATTCACAAATCCTGTAATCGGTTAACATTCCAAGGCGCTCTTCAAGAATAAGAGGGATTTCCTCAACGTGCTGAATTGCCCGCAAAACCGTTGAATCCGCGAGGTGAACCCGGGTTGCCCAGTGCCTGTTAAAATCAAGCTGTTCCCTTGCAAGGTTCAGCGTGTCCATGGCAAGTGCCATTGCAGAATCCGCTTCTGGCGGCCACTGCTCTCCGGGCTGCAGCCCTGCTGTCAGTACTACGGAAATAAGCATGAAAACTACTGTCATTGTAAATACCTTTCACAAGTTTAACGATATCCTCTGTATCTGCCTGAAATAACATTGCGGGAGGATATCAACAAGTGTTAGCCCGGACTCATCACAGGTACTCGTGATGAGTCCGGTTTTAAGGTTTGACTATCGAACAAATCGTTTTTAGCTTTGACGCAGGATTGGGGGCGGCCCGGAGATTCCGGGCCTGAGAATTACACCCCTTGAACTTGACCCGGGTAATGCCGGCGTAAGAAAATCCGGAGGTTTTCATGAAACCCGCAGAGATAACCTGCAGCGGACTGGCTGCCATCAGAAGCAGCAAACCGATGATCCATCATCTGACGAACACTGTCGTTATGAATTTTACAGCAAATGTGACGCTGTGCCTCGGAGCAGCTCCCGTTATGGCGCCCTGTATAAAGGAATCCCCCGAGATGGTACAGTTCGCCGGGGCACTTCTTCTGAATATAGGAACTCTGGACCTGGCCCTTGTCAGGAGCATGCTGGCAGCGGGAAGAGTTGCGAACGAACTCGGGATACCCATAGTCTTCGATCCCGTTGGAGCAGGAGCCACCGGGCTTAGAACGGACTCCGCGAAGATGATCACCCGCGAACTTGATATCGCAATCATCCGGGGGAACGCCGGAGAAGTTCTTGCACTTTTCGGCGCGGACGGAAAAGTACGCGGTGTAGATTCGATGGATTCGGTTGAAGGACGTATCGATCTTGTATCCTCGTTTGCCGCGGATTGTGGCAGTGTGATCGCGGTTACTGGAGCTATGGATATCGTTACCGATGGAAATCGAACAGCAAGGATAGAAAACGGTCATTCCTTAATGGGAAGGGTTACGGGAACCGGTTGTTCCGCTTCTACTTCCGTGGCATGTTTCGCAGCAGCGATGAAAGATCATTTCCATGCTGCAGTAGGCGGTCTTGCCGCTCTGGGCATTGCGGGAGAGAATGCCGCTGAAACATGCACCGGTCCCGGCACTTTTGTCCCCTGTTTTCTTGACGCCCTGTCGGCTCTGGACAGTGAAATCATAGAAAGCCGCATAAGAGCAGAAGTATTCTGATGAACCCTGAACAGCTTTCGCTTTATCTTGTAACCGACCCTGTCCTCTGCGGCAGCAGGGGAGTTACGGAGACCTGCAGGCTTGCGCTTGAGTCCGGTGTAGGCACTCTGCAGCTACGGGACAAGAATGCTTCCACACGGAAGCTGATTCAAATGGCTGTTATCCTGCAGAATCTCTGCAGAAGGCATGGAGCCCTGTTTATCGTGAATGACAGGATTGACGTTGCAATGGTCTGTGGCGCAGATGGGGTTCATCTGGGACAGGATGATATGCCTGTTCATCTTGCCAGAAAATTTCTGGGGCCTGATGCGGTGATAGGAGCATCCGCCAGATCTCCTCTGGAGGCGGAGGCTGCATGGAAAGAGGGGGCTGATTACATAGCGGCAAATCTTATCTTCCCCACGGATACTAAGACCGATCTTGGAGAACCTCTGGGACTGAGCGCCATTGCGGAACTGAAAAATGCTTCCCCGCTGCCTCTTGTTGCCATAGGCGGAATAAACCCTTCCAATGCGGATATTGTCCGGAAAGCCGGCGCTGACGGTATTGCCGTTGTGTCCGCAATAATGGCGGCAGAGGATGTCCCGAAGGTTGTCAGGGCTCTTCTTCGGTAACAAAGCAAATCCTGTCGAACCTGATAAATAACCATACAGAGTGGAGATTTTCGTGAGCAAGTTGAATGATGTTGAAATATCCAGGGCTATTGTTGACACTTATATGAACATCCTGCTCGACAACCTTGAGCTGGACGTGGCCGTTGCTGGAGGTGGACCTGCAGGATTGACTGCTGCAAGAGAACTGGCTCTCAGGGGTCATAAAGTAGCTCTTTTTGACAGAAAACTCTCTCCCGGGGGTGGCATGTGGGGAGGAGGAATGGGCTTCAACGTAATCGTAGTCCAGGAAGAGGGGAAAAGTATTCTCGAGGAACTTGGAGTAAGAACATCTCTTTACTCCCCCGGTTACTTCACAGCAGATTCAGTTGAATCCATTGCCACTCTTATAGCGGAGGCCTGCAGGGCCGGTGTATCCGTTTTCAACCTATTCTCAGTGGAAGATGTAATGATAGATCTTGACAGGATTACCGGAGTAGTGGTTACCTCCAGCCCTGTTGAAATCGCCGGTCTTCATGTAGATCCAATCTGTATATCTGCAAAATACGTGATCGAAGCCACAGGTCATCCACTTGAGATTCTGCACACTGTTATTGAAAAGACTGGTTTTAGGCTGAGAACTCCCTCAGGCGGCATAGAGGGAGAAAGGTCCATGAATGCAGATATGGGAGAGAGAGCTCTGGCGGAAAATACAATTGAAATCGTACCCGGCCTCTTTGTTAGCGGTATGGCTGCAAATGCAGCCATGGGAGCTCATCGAATGGGACCTGTATTCGGTGGAATGCTTCTTTCCGGGAAAATCGCAGCGGAGAAAATCCATACTCTACTTACAGAGACTTAGCGGGTTCATACAGCTGCGTCAGAGTCGGAAATCAATTCCCGGGCGGTAACTGTCCGGAGAGGTTACGGGGTCCTGAACCCATCCGTTCTCAAACCCCAGTTCCTCAAGGATTCTCACAGCTTCCGCGTATTCCTCCGGCCTGAGTTTTCTTGCAAGCGCAGGGTAATTCAGGGCATTGTGTGCAGGATAATACTGGGACATGAGACTTATAAAAACATCGTTACCAAGCTCATCAGCTATGAATCGGAGAACTTCCCCGGTTCCGGATGTCCCGCCCGGCAGCACAAGGAGGCGGATTATCAGTCCCCTTGCGGCCGTTCCAGAGGAATCGGTCAGCAGGGTTCCCACCTGCCTGTACATCTCCTTGATGGATTGCCTGGCGGTTTCGGGATAATCAGGAACATCGGAGTAGATGTTCCCATATGCGCTGTTCCAGTATTTGAAATCAGGAAGGTATATGTCCACAATGCCGTCAAGCATGGAAAGCAGTTCCATGGAATCGTATCCGTTTGTATTGTAAATGACCGGCAGACTGAAGCCCCGCTCCGCTGCGATGCTCACTGCTTCGAATATCTGAGGCGCGTAATGAGTAGGGGATACGAAACCCGCCGTGGGGCATCCCTGCTTCTGAAACTGAAGCAGTATCTCAGCGATATCAGCGGCGGAACGGCGCCAGCCTGAAGGGGTAGAGCCATCGGGCTGGCTGATTGAGTGGTTCTGGCAGAAGACGCATTTCATGTTGCATCTTCCAATGAAGATATTCCCTGTTCCAAAGCCTCCGGTAAGAACCGGCTCTTCTCCCCTGTGCAGACAGGAAGAAGCTGCTTCAAGGTGTTTTCCTGCCCCGCAGTAACCTCTTTCTCCTGCCAGCCGGTTAACTCCGCACCTTCTTCCGCACAGCCTGCATTCTTCCAGCAGTCTGTTCAGATCGCGAATTCTTGCAGTAAGCTCTCCCTTTTCAAGCAAATTCAAGTATCCAGGCTGATACATTATTCCATTTCAGCTGCCAGGACCATACGGTAGAGCCTGTTGTTTCTCAGAAGGTTCTCATGAGTTTCGTAAGCATTCATCTTCCCTTCATGAACGAAAATCACGCTGTCACTCCTTCTGACCGTTGCCTGTCTGTGGGATACTACAAGTATGAGAGCATCTCCTCTGGCCTCCGCAAGTTCGCGCCAGAAAGCTTCTTCCTTTTCCGCATCCAATGCAGCGGTACAATCATCGAAGAGGAACAGCGAGGGCTTCCCGGCCAGGGCGCGTGCTATTGCGATACGCTGTTTCTGCCCTCCGCTGACCCCGACGCCTCCCTGGCCAAGTAGTGTTTCCACGCCGGCTTCAAGCTCCGTTCCATCCAATCCTGCTATTCGCAGTGAATTCGATACCACTTCATCTGAAATCTCCCTGCTCAGCTTGACATTATCTCCAACCGATTCGCTGAAGAGAACGGACTCCTGCGGTACATAGCCGGTTTCGGAGATGAGGTAATCTTCCGACAGCTCGTTCAGATCGGTACCGTTGTACAGAATTCTTCCCTCGGTACACGGAAGCTGCCCTGTCAGCATCTTCAGGACAGTGGTTTTCCCGCTTCCTACCTCTCCTACGAGAGCATACATCCCCGGGCCGCGAAGCTGGATATCAAGCCCGGTAATTCCAGCGTCGGTTCCGGAGTATCTGAAACCTGCCGATTCCAGCTTCAGGTTTGAGATCGCTCCTTCTCCTTCGGTACCATCCCTTTCGGGAGCAGCGGGAAATTTGAGTATTTCAATCTCTCTGTCTATTGATGTAAAAGCCTGCCTTGATGTTACAAAGAGATTTGGAATGTCCATCATTGGCGCAAGAAGCATATCGAGATAAACGTAGAAAGCGTAGAATTCCCCAATACCGATGCGGTTCCAGATAACAAACAGCCCTCCGACGCACATTACGGTTACTTTCCCCAGTTGGCCGATGACACTGTATACTCCATGAAGGATCATCACAAGCCGGGTTATGGACAGGTCTATCCCCAGCCTTTCATCGAGCAGACCTCGAAGCCTTCCCGCCTGCCCTTCCTCGGCATTGTAAGCCTTGATTATGGGAATACCCGCAAATGTGCTGTCCAGAAGGTTGCTGGTATGACTCGTGGCTTTTCTGCTTTCCTCAACCCTACTTCCCAGCCTGTTCTCGACCCGTGTAAATATCAGGAACATCACCGGAAGAGGAACCAGCGCTATCAGTGTCAATTCCCAGCTCATAAAGAGCATAACTCCCAGACAGAAAACCAGTCTTGAGGATGATTCAAGTGCTCTGAAAACCGCAGAGCAGCTGAACCAGGCTATTCGTGGATAGTCGACGATGTCATCGGTAAGCCTTGTGGTTAGATCTCCCGGCCTGAAGGTATTCCAGAATCTGTAATCCTTTTTCAGCAGACTGGAGAAAACCCGGTCTCTTATATCAAGACCGAGCTTGCTGTTCAGCCAGGCTCGTGCCCCGGGATACAGCCCCGAAATAAACCTGGCAAACGCCAGCACCGCAAGAACCATTACGATCTTTCGAAATTCACTGCTGCTTCCCGCGGAGCCCAGAACCTGCTGTACATTGTCCAGCAGATAGCGGAAGACCAGGGGAAAACTCAATGCTACGGCACTTGAAACCACTGTGAATAGCGTCAGAACAATAAGGTGCTTCTTATGAGGCTTCCAGAAGCCGATTATCCATTTCAGATATCCGCGATACTCAGGCATTTGACACCCCCTGCAGCTGCAGACGGCACAGACCGGCATAAATACCTTCATGCTTCAGCAGCTCTTCGTGTGTCCCCTCTTCGGCTATTATACCGTGCTGAACTACCAGGATCTTTGAAGCGTGGGTGACTGTACTCAGGCGGTGGGCGACCACTATTGCTGTCCTGTTCTGAACTATAAGATCTGTTGATCTCTGAATCCGTTTCTCCGTTCCGGGGTCAACCGACGAAGTGGCTTCGTCCAGAACAAGTATCTCAGGCTCTTTGAGAACAGCTCTGGCGTAGTTGATAAGCTGACGCTGACCCATCGAAATGTTCAGACCGCCTTCACTTATGCTGCCATCAAGTCCCCCGGGAATGACTTCAAGAATATCTTCGGCTTCTATCACCTTCAGAGCGTTTATCTGCCTTGATGCAGGGATTCCTTCCGTGAAAACCGTCAGGTTCTCGGAAAGAGTTCCTGAAAACAGGTTCACGTTCTGAAGAACAAGTCCCAACCTGTTTCTCCAGACACTCAGCTGGAACTCCCTGATGTCGATCCCGTCGATGGTGATTCTGCCTTCCGCGGGTTCGTAGAATCTCATCAACAGGCTTACAATAGTGCTTTTGCCTCCTCCGCTTGCCCCTACCAGAGCAACCATGCTTCCTCGAGCTACAGTGAAGCTGACATTCTTCAGAACCCACTTGCCTTCGGGATATCTGAACCAGACGCCTTCAAAACGTATCTCTTCCCATTCTTCGGGGAAATCTTCATCATCCAGGTGTCCATCCGGCGTAAGGGTTTCTGTGGAGAGAATATCAAAGAGCCTCTCCGCAGAAGCCGCTGCCCGCTGAACCATATTCAGTGTCTCGGAGAACATCACAACCGGCCCGAAGAGGCGTCTTGTATACTCAACGAACATGACTACCGTACCGACACTTACGGCACCGGAGATAACTCCGGATCTCCCGGAAAGAAGAATAACGATAACAGCAAGTATCTCACAGCTGCCCAGGAAGCTCCAGAAACCGTACTCCCAGAAGTAAGCCTTAACCTCCCTGTTCAGAAAGCGTTCTCCCTCGACATGAATCTTCAGAGATGCCATCCCTGTTGCGCCGAACACCTGGAGAACCGGAACCGATCTCACGTATTCTGCTATGAACCCGGAAATTCGCGCGTAGGCTGACCTGACCAATCTGTAAAGTTTCCTCATTTTCTTCAGAACCGGCACCGTTAACAGCGCCACAGGCAATAAGAGAAGAATGATCCATTTCGTTATTTCAGCGTCGGCTGCAAGCATTATCCCCAGAGTTCCGAAGACCATCGTTACGTTTCGAAGCAACGCCATTGAAACGTCACTGAACAGCATCCGCACCCTTTCAGAATCGCTTTCAACCCTAGCCATGAGCTTCCCTGTTGGATTGCTGTCGAAAAATGAAAGCGAAAGGGAAAGCATGTGACGGAAAACCTTCTCCTTCAGATCCCTTACCACAGAGAGCCCTACTTTCGTGGTGATCATCACCTGCAGATAGGACATCACCATGGCGAAGGTGAATGTTCCGGCAAACAGAAGTGAGTAAAGTACAATGTCCCGCACCGACTTATCCGGGATTGCTGTGTCGATGACCATCCGGAGGATAAGAGGCCCTGTCAGCTCTCCAGCGGCGGACAGGAAGAGCAGGACAGTTGCGATTGCAAAGGATTTTTTGTGCGGCTTGACGAAGGGAAAGATCTTCCTCAAAACACCAAAGGTGGATGTTTTTCTGATCGAAACGTCGTCGTGTGTGTCATCAAAGTGAATGTGCATCTCATTATTCCTATAAACCGGGCTATCCCGGGATCAATATCTGTTCGTGAAACTGATTAAGTCAGCCCCGCCATGGAGCAGGGGGTTTCTGAATTACTGAAACAGTCTTTTGATCTTTGTCATAATGGTGCCCTTCGATTGAGAAGAGGATTAAATATTCATTTTTCTCAGAATGTCAAGTAATGAAGGGGCTTACAGAATCCATATTACATATTAACATTTATATTCAATACTAAAATTTTGAAATGCCAAAATTCAAGATACGACCCCATTGTCTCGACCCCATTGTCTGTGTCGTAACTTCAGGACCTGACTCCGGCGTAGCGCTTTACAAGTTCGATAAGTTCCGGAAGCAATTCGGGGTCTCCTATAAGAACTCCCGTAGGGCCCGGCCTCTCTTCAAGTGTAAACGTGATCTTATCTGCAGCAAGGGATTCAAGTCCGTCATTATCTTTTTCATCACGTCCCACAAGGCCGATTGAATCATCAGAAAGCCTGAACATCCGGCCGTGTCTTATCAATCTGGCGTTCCCTGCCGTGAAAAGCCCCGGGATTTCCATGAGAATCCTCAGCCTGTCGCAGTAATTTGGATCGGTGAGCAGGCATCCTCCCCCGGGATTGATGTATTGGATTCCATATTCCTCTGCGAGCTTCATCTGTGGTTTTCTGCCTCTTCCCGAAATGCTCTGAAGCAAGTCCCTGTTAACAAGCCCTCGCTGTTCAGGATCGGTAATTTTAAGAAGTTTTGCCGATAGCGGCCGCAGAAGCAGTTCCGGATAGCCGGACAGACGGGCAACCCGGTTGAGGGAATTTTTGTTCTGCGACATGGGCCGCTGTCCAGCGACTTCTCCGGAGAAAATAATGTCGAACCCCTCGGCCGCTGCGATATCTCCAAGTATCCGAAACATACCCGCATGACAGTCTATGCACGGATTGAGGTTCTTGCCGAATCCACTTGGAGGGTTTTTCAGCAGGGTCATCATTTCGTCGGTATTATCGATTTCTCTCCATGGAAGATCAAGCTGTTCCGCTCCACGGTATCCTTTTTCCGACGAATAGTAGGGGCTGGCAAAGGTGGCCAATTCCACCTCAATACCCTGGGATTTAAGTAGAAGGGCTGCGATCATACTGTCCAACCCGCCTGAAAACGCCCCAAGAGCCCTTACGCCCATCTGGTGTGCCTGCCCTCCACTATTTTCCACTTCCTACTTATGGCAAGTTTTCTCAGTTTCCTGTCCGGGCACACCGCAACGGAACAGCCGCATTCATTCATTACAAACCTGTCGGCCCAGGAATCTCCTGCAGCTGCGCAGTTTGCCGGCTGAATCCTTCTCTGATCGCAGATTTCCCGCATCAGCTCCGCCTTATTCCTTCCCCATGGGCGCAGACCTTTCAGTTGTCCGGTAAACCTTCCGTTTACTATTGCGGGGCTGCTTGCCCGAATGTGATCGATGGAAATATCCTCAGCTATGCCAGCAGCGATGTATTCAAGTGAGGCAGACATAAGAACCGTTTCACAACGAGTATTCTGCAATTCATGTATGGATTGCAATGTCCAGTCTCTAAAAGAGTTCTTCAGGAGGAGTTTCGCACATATTGCCGCCTCCAGCTTAATTACTTCAGGCGGAATACCTGTCAGGTAGTTTCTATTCCATCCCTTTCCCTCCCGAACTGTCAATCCGGGGTGGAGAACATAGAAGAAAGCAAATCGGAGGAAAGCCGGGGGAGACAGTATCCCTTTCTTAAGAAGATGTTTCAGAAAATACTTCTCCGAAGACGTTGAAAGAAGCGTTCCGTCAAGATCCACAAAGTACATTTCGGGGACGGTGCCGTCTGGCAGCCTTATTGTATCCATAGATGTGTTATTTTCTATACAAGCGGCGGTGCTATCCTTACTCCGCGGCCGGTACCAGGTGTATTGTCGAATACGGCAGTGACATGAACCAGAATCCCCGGGTACAGTCTCGGAAACTCTCCATGGAAGAGCGTGTGAGCCATATTCGTATACTTAACAATATCGTTTGCATAATCTCCGGCTTCCGTGTCACCGGGAGCTACAAGCTGGCCGATACCCCTGACCTCGTATGACTTATTATCAAGAAACACCAGTGATGTCGTAGGGCGTTCCATGAGATTGAGAAAAGTGTGGGTTTCAAATTCCTGAGTACTGTACAGCTCCAGTGAGATCATCTTCGTCAGATCGAATTTTGCTGCATCGGAATATAGATCTATGAGATACGCCAATCTTGGACCCATACCGCCGGACATTAACTCCTCCATCTCGGCAAGAAGGTCCTTGATCACCCACCTGCCGGGACATAGACCCATTCCCTTGAATGCGTTGTTTATCTCAAGCCTGCTGTCCGCCCTGCTTCCTCCCCAGGTTGCCATTGCGGCATTATGGGGTCCTGCAAGGGAGGGGGGAGAACCGCCATCTCCACTGAACATCATGGATATGTTCTCCAGCACCTCAAGACGGCCTGCCAGGTTCCAGTCCATAAAAGGCTGCGGCAACTGTATCGTCGAGAAATCCTGCCACGATCCATCTATCAACGCCCTGATAACTCCCTCAGCCTCTCCCGAAGCGTCAACTGTGTCCTGTCTGAATGTGCCATTAGTCCAGAATTCTTCCATTCCCTGTTCCCATTCCCCGGCAAGGGTTTTTCCAGTAAGGGAGGAAAGGAAAACGGCTCCTCCCAGTTTGCCTGCCTTTCCAAGAAACTGCCTTCTGCTGAGTTTCTTCTCAGATTCGTTTTTTCCGCCCAAATTTCTTCCTCCTGCCATTACTTATACGTCTATCCACTCAGTATATTATCGCTTCTCAGACAGGAGGAAGATTGTCCAAAATACTCGATGCCGCAAGTGCTGGTGATTACGATACCCTGACAGACCTATTGCTCGAAACCCTTGACTCCGACGCATCATACGATGAAATGATCGGCTCCTTCTCGATACTTCAGAGCAAGGGAGAATATGGTCTTGCAACAGAACTTCTCGAACTGATAATTACAGAGAAGGAATCCGATGGAGAAGATGCCTTTTCTGATTTTCTCCTGAAAGCAGCAGATCTATTCCAGGAGTCAGAGCCACTAAGGAAAGCACTTATTGAAGTGCTAAGGGATGACTACCTGATGTTTCAGCCTCTCGAACAATTTCTGAAACTCAGTGGACTCAAGAACGAGAACGGTAACGTACAGTCTTCATGGCGGGCTTTCAACTCGCTGATGAAATACAATAAAGACGGTTATCTGTACCACAACACCTTCGGTGTCGGACAGATCACAAGAATGAGTCGAACACATGCTACTATAGATTTTCAGAAGGCTCAGAATCATGATATGAAATTGAATGTTGTTCTCGAATTCACAAGACCGATTGCTTCCGACTCACTGGCGGTCCTTGCCTGGAGGAGTATGGAAGAATTCTCTTCTCTTTTCAGAGAATCCCCTTCTGAGTTTCTTTGCAGACTCGCTTGCGAACCGCTGGTAAATCCTGGAGAGATCTGCATTGCGGATCTGAATGCTTTTTTCTCCGGTTCGGAGTTCACTGTCGGTGAAGCGTGGAAATTACTGAAGAAAACATCTGTTTCAACCGAGGGTTTCCTATATCTGGGTGATCGTATCGTACTTCTGGATGAAAATATGGAATTCCTTGAGCGGGCTGGGAAGATCATCAACAAAAAGAAAGAACCCGCCCGGGAGAAGGTAAGACAAATCAAGGCTCTGTTAAAATCCTGCACAGGCGCCTTTCCCGATGGACTGACAGGTCTTCTGGAAGAAGTGCGTACTATATCCACTCCCGAAACGGGTTCGCTGTTTGAGCTGTGCTGGATTCTCAGTAACAGAGGGACAAAGGATGTATTCGCAGGAATAAAGTACGATTATCTCGAAACCACTGCCGCCAGAGCGGAGAGAGCCCTTGGTGAAATCCTTTCTCCCGCATGCAGAAAGGATTACCTTGATCTCTTTTTCTCAGGGGTTACCGAACGGGAGGAAAAAGTAACGCTTCTGTCGGGACTCAGGCGTTCGCTCTGGGAACATGCTACCGCCTTCCTAGAGGAGTTCGACCCTGACCTTCTTTCGGAGTGTATAGGAGACTATCTCTCAAAACCATCTGAAACTGACAGGTTCCTCTGGACACTTGCATTTCTTGCTTCGCGAGGGGACAAATGGGATGACAGCCTGGGAGAAAACCAGACCAGCCTTTTCCTCGATTACCTGATATTTTCCACTGCTGATACTCAAAAAAAAGTGATCCGTCTTCTTACAGGTCCGCTGAAATCAAAACTGGACGGTTATCTCTCTTCAATTGATACGAGAAAACTTGGTAATTACCTTGACAGTTTCAGTACAAGCGCAACAGCCCAGAATGAGGGTCTCTGCCTCTTTGTGGGAAGGGAGATTTCACGCAGAAAAAGTTCATCCATTGGCAAATCCGTAAAAAAACATTTCTGGGAATCGAGCGGTCTTTTCTCAAGTTTCGAAGCCATCGAACAGCGGGAAGCCGATTGTCTCCGGCTGAAGCAGTCAGAGATCCCGGCTGCAGCCGAAGCCATCGGAGAGGCTGCTTCCCACGGAGACCTTTCCGAGAATGCAGAATATGCCGCAGCGATAGAGAAGAGGGACCTGCTGCTGGACAAGCTTAATCGGTGGATGAAGGAACTTCAGATGTACATGGTATACCCACTCGATGAAATCACATCTGACACTGTCAGCCCGGGCATCAGGGTAAAGCTTCAGGAAAGTGGGGGAGCAGAGACTGTGCAGGTAATTGATATCGTTGGCCCGCTGGACGCAGACCCGGAAAATGCCAGAATCAATTACATGGCACCCCTCGGGAATGCTCTTCTGGGAAAAACAATCGGAGATATAGCATTCCTTCCGGGTGATGACAGCACGGAGTGGCGAATAGTCTCCCTTGAAATCCTCGACCTGGTAGAAAAGTGATATCTCTGAAAAGAGATCTTAAGAGAGCTCTCTGGGGCATTCCTTCCATTTATCGTCTTCTAAGATTTGCAGGGCGTTTAGGGTTCGTTCCTTCTGATTTCGCTTCTCCGGAGGCTTACAGAACAAACGGACTGGTGAACAGGGATACAGAACTGGTCATCGAGGGATTTCCCCGATCCGGGAACTCCTTTGCAGTTATCGCCATGAGGCTTGCGCAGAAGAATCCTTTGAGAATCGCACACCATTTCCACGTTCCAGCGCAAATCATCTACGCGTGCCGTCATAAGATCCCGGTACTTGTTATACTGAGAAAAGCATCCGACGCGATTATTTCACAGAAGATCAGAACCCCTTCAGGGAAGCTTGAGCAGGGCCTCCGAGACTGGATCAGCTTTTATGAATGCATCTTACCGCACAAAGATGAGTTTGTCCTGGCCACGTTTGAAGAGATCTCTGAGGATTTTGGAACAGTTATTGAAAGGATCAACTTAAAATTTGGCACCCGTTTCAGCCTCTTTATCAATTCAACGGAGAATCGCGAAGAGATCTTCAGACGGATGGAAGAATGGAGCACTCATCTGAATGGAAAGGTAGAAGAGTCCGGCATAGGGAGACCTTCTTCCTCAAGAGAGGAACCCAAGCGGAAACTGGCAGCGGAGATTGAATCGGGCAGGTATTCTTTGCTCCTTGAGAAAGCTGGAATGATTTACAGTTCTTTGACCTCAGGAGGGCTGTAGCCGTATTTTTCTACGATCAGAGCATCCCTTCGTTCTACAAGATCTGAGGTTTCTTTGTTGTAGTAGAGAGAAAATTCCTTGTTTCTGGAGGATGGGTTGGTTCGATCCAGTTTTATAATCTTGTTCCGGTTCTCTTTGTCAAGGCTTATTCCAGCGCTTTCAAACAATTCAAGAATCCCGTCAGTCAGTTTTTCTGTCTGAAGCATATGCTGGATGATATTGAGCTTTTCATCAGCCTCAAGCAGCGTCTTTCTGTTATGGATGGTTCCATCGTAAAGATGTTCCAGAGTACGGTGGAAAAGGTAACAGTATCGATAAGTATAGAAACCTGCAAACCTGCTCAGCGGTGATCTGCTGTAATATTCCCCGAGGCCCCGGCTCCTCTCCGGATCCAGCAAAGCGGTGAGCCATCGCCTGAATAGAATTGGAGATGAAGAATCGGTGTATGTCTCGCGCCAGGGCAACGAGGACGGCATAATTCATGCAGACAGTTCGACAGACTTGTAAGGAATGACTGCCGGTATCCGTATCCCAGGAGTTTTCTCGATCCGGCGAGCCTGTTGTAAAGTACTCCTTTTTCATCACACCCGTATGCCCATACCGATACGTACCAGTCCCAGGGGTTCCTTACCGAACCTGCAATGAGGCGATCGCTGTGCAGAATGGATTCCGGCTGCAGCCGAAGCCATCGGAGAGGCTGCTTCCCACGGAGATCTTTCCGAGAATGCAGAATATGCAGCAGCGATAGAGAAGAGGGACCTGCTGCTGGACAAGCACAAACGATGGACGGAAGACCTTCATAAGTACCGCGCATATCCTCCTGAACAGATCTCTCCCGATATTGTCAGTCCCGGCATAAGAGTAAAACTCCAGGAAAGTGGAGGATCAGAGACTGTATATACAGTTGATATAGTCGGTCCTCTTGATGCGGATCCACAGAAGGGAAAAATCAACTACATGACTCCCCTGGGGAAAACTCTGCTGGGGAAATCTCTCGGAGATATTATAGAGCTTCCTGGAGAAGATACGAGAGAATGGAGAATTGCCTTCCTTGAAATGATTGACCTTGTGAAACAGTGACAGCTTGAAGTACTGCTGAGATCTTCAGAAGATAAGTGACATCAGGAAAGAATTCCTGGGAAGGTATGCGGTTTACTCGATAGCTTTTTCATAAACTTCAAGAGTTTTCCGAGCGGTTTTCCTCCATGAAAAACAGGCGGCTCTTTCAAGCCCTTTCCGGGACAGATCCTTTTTCAGCTCATCACTCTGACTGAGAAGGTTTATGCCGTTTGATATGGAGTCAACCGAATTTGGATCGACAAGAAAAGCTGCCTCGCCGGCAATCTCCGGTAATGATGAAACATTTGAAGTTAATACCGGTGTACCGCAGGCCATAGCCTCGAGAACAGGAAGACCGAACCCTTCAAGGATGGAAGGATAGGCAAGGAACTCCGCGGAGGAAAGTAGTGCGGGGAGATGTGCGTCCTCAACATATCCGGTAAGGTGTATTTTGTCTTTATTGGGATGATTGGCAATAATCTTCAGCAGTTTGTCATATTTCCATCCCAGTCCTCCGGTAATAACCAGAGAAAGGGGCATGCTTAAACATGAATGTGAAAATGCTTCGAGAAGTCTTACTATGTTCTTTCTGGGTTCAAGAGTACCCAGGAAGAGGATGAATCGAGGCGGGAGATTGTATAATTTCCTGATGGATTCAAGCGTATTTTTGCAAGTTATCCGGTGGAATCTGTCAGCAACCCCAAGGTGTATCACGTTGATCTTGTGCGCAGTCCATGGAAATATCCTTTCAAGTTCAGAAGCAGTGAATAAGGAATCGGTTATGATTTGACGTGCTTTCCTGAGATACATCGGAAAATACCTGCCTGCAAGTGATGATCTGAATCTGTGAACTCCCGGATCAGTGTAGTTTGAGAGATCGTGTACGGTTATTACCCCGGGTACGGGCAAAATGAACGGCAGCGGGTAAACGGGGTCATGAAAAAGCTGGATCCCATCTTTTTTCATTCGCAGGGGCAGACCTGCCTGATACCATAACTGCAGGTGAGGAGACGGGAGAGAAACAGTTACTATTTTGAACCTGTCGGAAAGATTCATCTCAAACGGAACAGGTCTGTTAGTGTAAAGATAGTACTCGTTATGACGGTCTATATCCGACAGAGTCTTCAGAAGATGAATGATATAATTCGGAATCCCTGCTTTCAGGACAGTCAGCGGAGATATTTTCATTCCGATTCTCATATTCAGCACTGCCTTTTCCGTACTCTGGCACGAGGATTCTGAGGAAAAACAATCCGCGCATTTTTCACCAGAAGATGGTTAATAGAATCTATTGCAAAAAGTACGAAAAAATATATAGAGAGCCTCAGTAACTCGCAAATTCTACTTCCGTCAAAAAACCGCTTCACCACATGGTATTCTCCTTTTTGCATATTGCATCGGCTGCGTATACTTTCAATGGATATTCAACAGTATCTTATCCTTTCTCAGATAGGAGGGCGATTGTCCAGTTTAACCGGCATCACAGATGTTTATGAATACCATACTCTTTCTAATTTCCGATTTAAATCCTTCAATCAAGCAGTCTCATACGATGAAATGGCAGAGGCTTTATCCATACTCCCCTCCGTTTAGCAGATGGCTGATAAACCCAGACCTGCGGGAGAAAGCAAACTTCTTGGGTTTTCCGCCCTTTCCGCAAGCAGTGTCTTCACCGCTTTATACACCTATGTCCGCTTTGCACAGATAACATCGCTCTTGCTGTCGTCTTTCAGCCTTTTCTCATTTTCGCGGATCTTAGTTTTTCTGCTGAGGCATCGAAGGGGAAAGCAGATGAGCTCCTGTTAACTCTCAGAAAAAATATAAATTGGCTCCTCACAAGAATCTGTGCACGAAATGAGTTGACGAGTATGTGCTAACCATTGTATTTACATTGTTTTCCGACACCGTAAAACAGGAAGGAAAGCACATGCTCGTAAGTAGTATTGTCATAAACACGTTGGGAATCAAGAGTCAGGTAGTCAAGAAAGTAACCCAGAATTCTTCAGGAATCACAGTGAAGTTAGATATTTACAAGCGTCGCAGACAACCGTATGGGACCTGTGGTAAACTTGGGCGGGTTCGAGATCGGCTCAAAGAACGCAGTTGGAAACACGTACCGCTCTGGGGGATTCCTGTAACTTTGAAGTATTCACCGGCACGAGTGAGATGTATGAATTGTTGTAAGATTCGTGTTGAGCACCGATTTTCGCACTGCTATAACCGTCATGACTGTATAAGAATTCCTGCGAGAATCATCGGAAGCGTAGTTCAAGCTCGGCGTTGCCAAGACCCGGAACTTCACAGGGCAATTTCTCCCACGGAACAAGTCTCAGTATCGGATTATGTGATCGTCTGGGATACGTGACAATGACCTTTCGATCCTTCACGACCACTTTCCCTTTTCCCCAAATAAAGTGACGGTACAGCTTGGGGGCATTGCTGTCCTCGAAGCCCCGAAGCTTCTTCGCAAGCATGAAGTAAAGAGTATCCGCGATCATGGTCATTGCCACATCGAAGTGTATCTTGATCAGAATAGGTGAGGACAGGGAGTTGATGTGGAAGAACTTCACTGCCTCGGCTATTCCGTTCTCCACTCTCCACCTGCTGGCATAGTTGCCTACAAGCAGCTCCACGGGCATGTCGATGTCGTTGCTGATAATGAATGCCGGCTTCTCGTGTCCGTTACCACGGACAACAACCTGACGAACATCTCCGTCATAGTTTCGGAGCTGAACCATTTCTTCGTGTACAAGGGGGTTACGGTACTTCCTCTTCTCGTGAGGAATGTCTAAGCGTTTCCATGGGGTCATGCCGTCCAGTGATTCTATCAGCTTCTTCCCCCGCCGCCGGAGTGTGATGAACTTCACTCCCTGTTCATTGAGTTCGGAGAGTTTTCCGTAGGATGTAAACTTCGAATCGAATATCAGGGTCGGTCTGACACCACGTCTTATACCCTTCCAGAACGAGAGGAACTGAAGTACCTGGTCATCCGATTCATCGCGACGGATGTCGGCATCCGTGTAGAGAATCAGTCTGGTGGCCGCATCCTGGGCAAAGAGAGTCAGAGCCCCCTTCATTCGCTTGTTCCTGGCTCCGGCCCTGTGTTTCTCCAGTACCGATTCATCTCCGAAGTGCGGCATGGTGTGGAAGTCCAGGTTGACAATGCTGCCGTCATAGAGACCAAACTTTGAAACCTGTTTGACGAATGCCTTCTGCAGACGGCTGATATGCACCCTGTCCAGCTGATAGGAATAGGTTGACATGGCAGTACACTTCGGAAGTACGTTGAGCCCAGCAAAGAGTCCCAGCGCCTGGTCAAAGCCGTGATCTCCCGCATGAGCAAACCTCTCTGTTCCGAGAAGCTTCAATGCGAGGAAAGACAGAAGATAACTCTTCGCAGATATCATCTTCGATCCGGGCAGACCTGCTGACTTCACTATTCCGTCAATGTTGAGCTGTGCGAGGAATGGCGCGAAGAGGAAGATCCCCGCGGAATCCGATTCGAAAACCCCGTCATCTCTCTCTTTAACGGTCACTGATTCAGACCGCTCGGGAACCTCGGTTCCCCTGGTTGTAAATCCTGTCCTGAGCCTTGTTCGACGCGGAAGCTTCTCGAAGCCCTCCTCGGCAAGCACACGCTCTATAGTACGAACGGAGAGTTCGATACCATCCTCACTGAGCAACTGGGTAATCTCACCGGCGGATAGGCGTTGCCTTCTCCATGCCTTGATCTTCCCTCTCACCTCGGACGTGACCTTGAGTCTCTTGACCTTTCCCTCCTGGATCGGTTCAGAGAAGTCTATCTTGCCGTTCCTGAACTGGTGTCTGAGAAGATGGATATAACCCGGGCTGTAATTGAATCTTTCAGCGACTACCTTTGCGGGAAGCCTTTCTACGAATGAAGCCCTCAGAGCTTCGTACCTTCGTTGCCACTCATGTACAGGTCTTGTGAAATAGGTTTCGTCTTTCATACCTATCTTATACTACACATCGTTCTCGATATCAACTGCTATCAGCATAAAACATATTTCGCGAAAAGCATCATCCAAGCGCCAATAACTGGAATATTTGTGTATCTTATGAATTACCAAAAGTATATAGCATCTGGAATACGACAGCATCACTACTTCTTAGTTGCGCAAGGGTTACATTCAAACTCTGCATATTCGTCTATAATCGTCATAAGGTATAAGATATTGTATTGATATTCAAGAACGTACTACGTGTATGCGATTATTCTGTCAGAGTTTACGAAGCCGGGGGGTTGTCAGAGGTGTATATTACGTTATAGGTTTTGGTGTTGCGAAAATCGGTGTTCAGTATTATGAATGCCTGCTGATTCGCATCATTCTATCCAATACCTGTAAGTGAAGGAGAAAGGAAATGCGTATTCTGATAGCATCTCACGATACGATTCCCGGATACTCGGGAGGTTGGTCGACTCCACTTGATCTGCTTCAGGATGAGCATGAAGTTGCTTATGTAGTCAAAAGAGGACTATCAGGCTCTTACACGCTTGAGAACGTGCCTGTTTTTGGTGTCCTTAAACCGTTACGCTTCTCAAAGGATTGGTTTTCCCTGAACAGAATAAGGCTTGCTCTGGCTTCACTGCCCTTCCGTCATGCCATCGCGAGAGCCTTTCAGGCACACAATGCTGATTTTGTGCTTTGCCTGAATATTTCTTCAGCAAGAGAATGTTTCTCTCTAGATCTTCCATATGCCCTGAGATTTCACGGAAATCCTTCACCAACAGCTCCGGGGGAATTGAGAAAATTACTTGACAGAGCCCTTTTTATTACTCTTGGTCCTAGTGTAGAAATACCAGGATATGATTTCGAGACCATTAATCACTCTGTAAACCTTGATAGGTTTGAATTTATCGAGCATGACAGAGCTGAAAGAGTCCTCTTGCTCTCTACGCTGAATCCTCTCAGGAGACCGGAACTTTTCATAGAGGGTGTAATGAAATCAAAACTTTCAGGGACCATTGTCGGTGATGGAATACTGCGTTCAAAAGTTGAAAGACTCTGTTCCCGTACGGGAGGTAAGGTAACGTATCATCAACCAATACTCAGACTTGATCTCCCCGAATTTCTCAAACAGTTCCAGATAGGTGTTGCATGCTTCAAAAAGGTACCCTTCATCTACCAGATGAGAGTAAACGAGTATATGGCCTCCGGAATATTCCCTCTCGTAACACCATGGACCCATCTGGCAACAGAGGCTCCTGAATTCTCCAGAAGTTTTGAGACAGCGGAAGACCTGGCACAGCAGATAGACTGGCTTGCAGAAAAATGGGACTGTACTCTTGAAAACCGGATAGGAGCCAGGAAATTTGTTCTGGACAACTATCATGTGAACAGACCGAAAGAGAGAATGAGGGAGATTCTTGCCGAAGTCTTCGGTCAGGCATGATATTCAACCCGGATATTGCATGATGATATTATTTAACACGAAATCTAACTCCTAAGATCTCCAGGATCGACAGCATAACTGGAGACTTTTTACTTATGGCAATTTTCTTCAGGAAAGGAATAAAAGACATTGGCAAGACTTGCACTAATAGGTTTCTCATCTGATCGGCACGCACCGGAAAAAGGAGGAGGAGCTGCGTGCATGCGCACCTCAAGATTCCATTCAGCACTTATCGGGGCAGGTCACACGGTTGAATATATTTCCCCTGCTACGGGATCACGGTCGGGAGCGGAAGTAAGGAATTTCCTCGGAGAAAGACCAGATATTAAGGGAATTGTTGCCATAAGCATGAAACCAGCCATTGCTGCCGTTCGATCCCGTACGGAACTCCCTCTCTGGATTGATCTGAACGGGGCACATCCAGCCGAGATGCAATTGCGTTCATCTATTGAGCCTACCCGGGAACTTCTTGCCAGAACACTTCATCAGGAGGCCCTTCTTTTAAGAAGAGGAGATCGTTTCTCCACTGTTTCAGCTCAACAGAGACTTGCGGTGATCGGAGAGCTTATGATTCTGGGAAGGCTGGATGGAGGAGATATTTCTTATGAGATGGTATCATGTATAGGTAACTGTGCCATGGATATTGGGGAGTACACTCATCATCGGCAGGAAGGTACTTTTTCAATTCTTTCTTCCGGCTCATTCAATCTCTGGTTTGATGCAGAAACACTTCTCAAGGCATTGGAAACAGCAATGGAAAAGGACAGCAGAATAAGGTTTACATGTGTCGGGGGACCTGTGCCGCATTCTCCCTATTCCTATGAGCAATTCCTTGAAAAAGTGAATAACAGTCATTTCAGAAAACGAATGGACATACGCGGATGGGTGGATAAAAGAGAACTTGAAGAGATATACATGAGATCTGACGCTGCAGTGTATACTGATATCCCCTGTTACGAATCCGAACTTGGTGCCAGAACCAGAGTTCTTGACTGGATATCAAGGGGAATCCCGGTAGTATGTACAAGAGGGGCTGAAATATCAGCTGATATTGATCGGTATGGATTGGGAATTACTGTACCCCAGAAGAATCCACAAATCCTGGCTGACGCGCTGATTAAATTGAGCGGTGACAGCAGGACATATGAAAGAATCGTCGAGAACCAGCTATCCTGGTGTACTGGACCTGGTAGAATCAGCCATATGTTTAACCCTCTGCTGAAGTGGGCCGAATCTCCAGGCAAATCACCATTCCGCAAACGACCTGTCGGTCGCTTACCGGTAAGTCATCCAAGAAGCCCGAGTTTTCTATTCTGGCTCACTAAGGAATACCTTGCCAACCAGGGAATAAAGGGTCTTTCCAGAAGAATTCTGAAGAAGTTCGGAATGTAGATGAAAACTGTTGTAATCACTGTCAATTATAACGGCAGAGAATACCTTACCGGATGTCTCAGATCCCTGGTATCAATGCAGCCAGAAGCTGATGAAATAATAGTTGTAGATAACGGTTCCGAAGACGGTTCAGTTGAACTTGTAAGAACCGAATTTCCGGAAGTCAGAGTTATACGCATGGATAGAAATATCGGTTTTGCACGGGCAAACAATATCGCGGTGAAAGAGACTGATGCCGAATTTATTGCTCTGATAAACAATGACTGTGTTGCTTCCTCTAATTGGCTTTCAACTCTCAGGAGCGCGTGTATGCTGCCGGGGGTTGGTGCTGCATCAAGCTCCATGAGAATGGTACAGAATCCTGATTTAATTGATTCCGCAGGAGGTATGATTGACCTTCTGGGTTTCGCAATGGACCGGGGCAGAGGAAAACCCGCTGTTGAGAATGACAGCAACCTGGATATCGCCTACCCCTGTGGTGGAGCAATGATGATCCGAAGGAGCGCTTTAAGGACAGAAGAGAACCTGTTTTTTGAGGAGCTTTTCATGTACGGAGAAGATATGGAACTGGGATGGCGTCTCTGGCGAGATGGCTGGAAGGTTGTATATGAGCCTGAATCAGTTGTTATCCATGAAGGCTCAGCAAGCTCGAGAAAAATCCCGTTCAGGAGAGATTTCATGATAAACAGAAACCACTGGTTGATTCTTAGAAGACATTTTTCGAACCATACCCTGATTAGAGTTCTTCCGTGGTTTCTATTACTGCAGTTCCATCGCGGCATATGGCATTTGCTGAAGGTAGACCCGAAGCTTTCCATGGCAATACTGTTCAGCATATTCCCCGGACTTCTAAGAAAAGTAAAGCCCTGCGAATACGCAGTTCCGGGAGAAGCATATATTCTGAATTTCGCAACGCACTTTGAAGGAAGATCCCGCCTTTACTACCTTGTGGAGAAAAAAATCAGCAGGATTCTGAATAGTTCGTTCCGGATTATGCAGCATTGATGAAACTTACCCGGCTATGACTTTTCTATAGACTTCCAGTGTCTTCAGAGCAGTCTGTTTCCAGGAGAAGCAGCGAGCTCTTCTTATTCCCTTTTCAGATAATTCTTTTCTGTAAAGAGCATCTCCTCCAAGTTCCGCAATTCCTTCGGACATGGAGACTACTGAATACGGGTCTACAAGAAGAGCTGCATCTCCTGCAATTTCAGGCATGGATGAAACATTCGATGTAATAATGGGAGTACCGCATGCCATTGCCTCAAGGATTGGCAAACCGAATCCCTCGAGGATCGAGGGATAAACCAGAAAATCCGCAAGAGAAAGCAGGACTACGAGATCATCATCTTCCACGAAACCTGTAAGGTGTGTTTTGTCACTGCAAGGATGATGTGAGACAGTATCCAGAATTCTCTCATATTTCCATCCAAGGCCTCCCGTTGTTACCATTGAATGTGGAATTCCAGAAATCGATGCTGTGATGCTTCAAGCAGTCTTTGAAGGTTTTTCCGTGGTTCATACCTCTCTATTCAGATTACTGGATGGCTATTACGAAGAATTCAGAAATGTGTATGACGAACGCTTTTCCAAGCGCTACGGCTTTGCCAGGATTCGCTGCAAGGAGTGCGGAGCAGAATACCTGAGAGCCTTCTCCTGCAAATGTCGTGGTTTCTGCCCATCCTGCTCGAAGCGGAATTCATTAAACCTTGCAATCTTCCTTGAGGAAGAACTATTCAGGTCAGTTAATCATCGTCACTGGGTGTGGAGTGTTCCGAAGATACTCAGGCTGCATTTCCTGCATCATCGGAAGCTTCTGCCTAAGCTCTGCAGATGTGCGTGGGACTCGATCACTATAAGTTTAAAATAATATAACTCATCGGTTTGAGGTGAAATCGATAGAATAATTCCACTCCCCGTGAAAAGAATTCCTTTTAAGTTTAATCACTTTCATTTCGCTATTGGATACTTTTTAGAATCAAGTGCTGCCTGTATCCTTAATCCCGTCTTCGTAGTTATGTTTGCGATTAAGTTGACAATAACCTCATAACTCGTCAAAGGCCTGCCTCGCCAGTTCTGGGTAATATGCGAAAACATTCGATGTTCAATCTTATACCATTTACTTGTGCCTGGAGGGAAATGAAACATAGTTACTTTCAAATGAGCCCAGTCCGCAAATTTTTGGAGCTCCAACTTCCATAAACGATTACGTGAACCGTTACTACCACCATCATCAGAGATAATTAAGAGCTCCTTGGTATGGACTCGTCAGCGTACGCCTGATATGTTCAAAAATGGTGAATGAAATTATTAAATTTGCTTCTCAACAAGTGCGGAATGTAAGATACACTGCTGTCTCCGGTCGGTTTCCGTGTTCAGGAAGATGCATTACAGCTTTATTCTCCGCCTGAACAAACTCTCATGAACGAGTACTTGAAAGGAATTTCTTGAAAAGAGTTCTAGGCTGGCTGGGAGGTGAAAAGGGTAAGAGAGCGGGGTTCTCTCTTCTTTCGATCGGGAATCTTTTAATCGCTCTTGTTACTTATCTCCGGTTCGCCGAAATAGCAAAGATTTTCGGTACTACCTGGCAGACAGACGCAATTTCAATCGCCATGGTGATTCCCATACTTCTCCAACAGGTGATATCCACTGCTTTCGGCGTCGCATTCATGCCTATTTATTCAAGAGTAATGCTCGGTAAGGGAGATGTTGCTGCAAATCGTCTGATCAGCAGAATAATCAATTGGATGTCCATATCGGGTGCAATACTTATCGGTGCTGTGTTTCTATTCGGATCATCAGTTGTCAGAATTATTGGTCCGGGATTACAGGAGAATGCAGCTGTCCTTGCAAATGAGGTGCTGAAAATATTTCTCCCCGTGATCTTCCTTAACTCTATCGAAGGAATTTTGCATAACTTCTTGATCTACGGGAAAAGGTATGGTCTTGTCAGTTTTGTCCGTGTTTTTCAGATTACTGTTTCATACATAGTTCTCCTTCTGGGACATAAAAGTCTCGGTATTATGGTAATACCAATATCCGGCGTTGCAGGGGCAATGGTGTCGTTCTCCATATCTGCAGTTCTTTCTCTACGTCTTCGCCTGCGTTACATGATGGTGATTGATCCACGAGACCGTGATTTCAGGGAAATGATAAGACTTGCTGTACCTATCATAATAGGCGTTATTACCGGTTATCTCAGCCCTGTGGCGGATAAGATACTGGCTTCATTACTCAGGGCAAGTTCGGTAACAGCTATAGATTATGCCGCACGAATTAGAAATCTGATACGAATCGTTCTGATTCAGCCTATTATCATCCTGTCAACGGTTTCATTCGCAAAAATTGCAGCCGGGAATAATATTCAAAAGCTGAAAGGTGAAATAGCAAGTTTCATAAAGTACATTTCCTATTACACCGTACCTGCCTCTGGAATCCTTGTTGTTCTTTCAGTACCGATGATATCCGTCCTTTTTCAGAGGGGTAATTTCGGTCCTGAGCAGTCGCAACGCATTGGTTATGCTCTAGCATTCTATTCACCATGGTTTGCCCAGATAGGAATTGGGCTGCTCATAAGAAGAGCCTTCTACTCAACAAAAGAGACGTTAATTCCTGTTGTCCTGGGAATATGGGCAGTGTTTGCGAATATTCTGCTAAATATCATTCTCATTCAGCCGATGGGAATAGCGGGGCTTGCTCTGGCGACTACACTAACATCATCAGCGAAGACCCTCTTTCAGATGTATTTTCTTCGGAAGAAACTTGGAGGGATAAACGGTTCCGTGTTCGTTCCTGAGTATCTGAAAATCCTTACAGCGACGATTATTATGGTAGGATATCTTGTACTTTCCGGTAAACTTTTTCCCTTTGACCTGCATGCAGCGCTTCCCGGTAGAATCTACAACCTGCTAATACGCATTATACCGGGAATTGTCCTTTACATTGCAGTAACTGGGCTTCTCGGTTCGACAACCTTCAGAATTTATGTGAATGTTGTTAAGCGAAAGTTATTCTCGGGAAAAGAACTTCCCCCCGGAGTATCATAACCCATCATCTATTCCAAAACCCCATTTCGCTACATCAAAATCATACTCGTCCCGCAGTTTGATCATATCCGCTTCAAGAATATTATGAATTCTTTCTCTCTCTTCCTTCGTCAGAAGTTTTCTGGGTATGCGAGCGGAGCGGGAATGAATTTTGCGTCCCTGTTTCTTCAGTGATTCAGGTATTATTCTGTTAATTCCCACAGTTCTGATCATCTTTCTGTAGATAAGTTCAAATCTGTTGCTGTATACAGTTTCATTCTTTTTTTGATACGAATCGGGAAAGAATGAATGATCCAGATGCAGAAAATCATAGATTTTACAGAGTACTTTCTGCGGGTCTGTTTTCATCTGACTGAAATCCAGAAGCAGGAATCTGTTCCGAGGGAAAAACCGGCGAAAACGCTGAAGCTGTATATAGTAATTGCTGACATTTATCAGGTGTTCGTCAAGAATACAGTGTTTCCACTCGACGTTGAAGCGACCAGAATTGTAGTGAGATTCAATTCTCTCAAACGGATCTCTCAGGATGTAGAGAAACCACGGATCAATTCCGAGGGTTCTGATTCTTTCTGGAACACCCTTTTCCATGGGGTACTTGGTATATCCTGTAGAGCCATCAAGGACATATCTGTGAACGGAATCTTGAAAGTCCCATAAATCTTCGTAATCAGTTTCTTTCTCTCCATGGCTCTGGTGCCGTGAGAAAAACTCCGGCTCCTTAACTCTGCATTCACAGATCTGCGGATGTTGCGCCAGGTAAGAATAGAGAGATGTGGTTCCACTCTTCATCGCCCCGATTATTATTAAGTACGCGTCTTCAGGGATGCTGGACATTTCTTTCCTTCCGTCCAGAGTCCACCTGCTTTTTCGATTCGGGAAACTGCTGTAAGTTCAATCGTTCCTCTCTGTTCGGGTTAATGAAATCCGATGTCTCAAGAACAAGCAGCAGCCCAGTGACAAACCAGAACTGCGAATTGACAGTTGGAAAGCTCAGCTGGTTGCCTATTATCTGATGAATCATGAAACTGAATATTCCCGCGATAATGCCAACTGCAAGTATCCCCCCACCTTTCTTGAGTGTCCTGAAAAAGGTTCTGTAAATCGCTGCGAACACCAGAAGAACAGATAAAAGAGATACAATCCCTCCTTTCACGGCATGATTCAGGAAAAGGCTGTTCAGTCCCCCAAACGTGCGTATCGTTTCTCTGCTTACGATGTGCCTTACCTCCCAGAAACTGTATAACATTGACCGTCCCCAGTAGAATTCCCTGGCGCCCCATCCGACACCAGTAACAGGAGACTCTGAGATCTGGTTAAAGAACCCGCGGTAGGTTACGTATCTGTGAAGGAGGGTCGGCTGGTTCAGATGTGCTGTTGGATTCATAAAAAACGTCATCTGTCTCTCGAAGGTATCCACACTCTTTATCAGTATGAATATCGCCAGAGTACCCATAAGAATGGGGATCCATACCTTGGATCTGAAAATGTACAGCAGGGTTATCGCACTGCCGAGGAAAACACCGAGCAACCCCCCTCTCGAGAAAGTATATAGAACGCTGAGTATACCAAATACAATCGTTGCTGCTGCGGTGATCCTCCACCTTATGTCCTTCTCTGTGGCTAACAGAGCAATGGCAATGGGGATGCCCAGTTCAAGATATCCTGCGAATATATTTGCGTTGCCGAAGAGGCTCGTAACTCTTCCTCGATAAATGTATCCGAGGCTTATATCCACTCTTGAGAAACTTGTTATTGAGAAATACTGCATAACACCAATAACTGAGGCAACCAGAACGGTGATAAGTATGGCCCGCAAAAGCTGTTTGAATTTTTTCTCGGTTCTGCAAACAGAGGGAATGATTAAAGCAAGAGGGAAGAAAAGAAAGAGGCTGCTGCCGTCCCGGATGGCATTCCACATGTGCTGCCCGTGTAAATGGATTGAGATGAATATGCTGACTGCCTGAATAAAAATAGCAACGAAGAATAAGAAATAGCAGGGAGACGGTACGAACAGGGTCTCGTTATGGAGTGTTCTGTAGGCAACGTAGAAAAATGTAAACGCTGTCATAACTAAAGTCGCAATGGCGGGATTGAAATTACCCATCGGCAGTGTCGATCCGCCTGCCATGAAAAGAAGAGGTAACAGAGGAAGCCAGGTGCCGGGTTTCGGCTTCAGGAATAAAGCTGTAACAACAGCTACTCCGGCAAAGATCAGGAGGAGCATTCTGTGAGACATAAAGAGGTAGGAGACGAAATATCCTGCGGTCAGCAGGAGCGATACTGCTATGCCCCACTTATTGAGTCTGCATTCCGTAATGTTATTCAGATCCTGAGAATAGTCTTTCATCTCCTTCTTTCCGATTGCAGCGAATTGACATAGATGTTTTACTCCCCATCTTTACTGAAAAGATTATCAAAATGTTCAGCGGTTTTTTCTCTCCCCGAATTCTGTCCCGGTGCAATGCCTGTGTTGGGAACGAACTCCTCACAGAAATTTCTGCTTTTTCTATCACTGACTGCTTCTGTGGTAAGAGATCGGCATCTCTCCGCATTTGAATTGTAAAGGGTACAATTGAAACAGGTATGAAGATACTCTCCACAGCTTTCGCATAGAACTCCGAAACCAACAGATCTTCCATCGTATCTGTAACCGCATTGTTTGCAGGTCATCCACACCTCTCCAGGTGAATTCCGTTTTTCAACAGAGCGAACGTAGGTAAGATAACCAATACACACGTTGTGGAAAGAGTTATACAAATATCTCTCAGAGGAGCTTGTCTATAACTTCAGAATAGCCGGTCCTTCCGGCAAGGCCGTCGAAGTAACCCCGCCAGATGCATGGAATCAGTTCGGGTCCCTGCCAGAGAAGAAATTTCATTGTCAGCACCAGCAGAACAGCGCTTTTGTATACCATAAAAACGAATCGCAGACAAGAAGACAGCATATCACGGGACAGAATGATCCTGTTCCTCTCAGAAAAATAGATGGCGATTTTTGAAAGTTCTCCGCCGCTTCCGGAAGCCACGCTGTGGAGAACCGTCTCCGATGGAAGGACTTCAACAGAGTAACCCTGTTTCAGAACCTTCCTGCAAAGATCGGCATCCTCGTAGTACATGAAGAAGTCTTCCCTGAAACCATCCACTCTGCTGAATAGATCCGTCCTTATCATCAGAGCGCAACCCGATACGAAATCCACCTGTATTCCATCTTCGGGACCGAATTTCCTTCCGGGAAGATCCACCTGTTCAAAACGCATTTTCCACTTTACGAACTTTCCCCCCGCGCCCCCGAGCCGTTCCGGATCCGATGCCCAGTAAATTGCGGGAGCAGTAATGCCGGCTCCGGCATTCTCGCTGAGATACCCAGCCAGGTTGTGAACCGTTTCGGGAAGAACTTCTGCGTCGTTGTTCAGGAAGAACGTGAACTCCGCTTTATCCTCCAGTGACATCCGGAAGCCAGCGTTGTTACCTCCGGCAAAGCCGATGTTCTCTGAAGTCCGCTTGAACCTGAGCCCCTTCAGGCTGGTTACCCATGAGGGTACCGGGCCGGGAGAACAGTTGTCTATGAGCGTAATACTTATATCAGCGGAGCAGGACCGGTCCAGAGAATCGATGCATTTCCTTGTCAGTTCCCACTGTCCGTAGTTGACAAGAATGACGGCTACATGCATAAGGATTCCTCCGGTTTTCGTAAAACCTGAATCGTGTTAGTTTACAGTGGAATATATAATACCGAAACAGTACAAAGCGTCCAGGAACAGCAGCCGGAAGGAAGAGAATGACGGATATCACCGAATCTCCCCGCGATCGACCCGAGCTGGCAGTGTTTCATAATCTGCCGGTCGGCGGAGGGGTCAATGTCGCGGGGGCTCTGCTTCGTCAGCTTGAGCCTTTCTTCTCCATAACAGTTTACAGCCCTCAGGGTTCGTTCCCCCTGAACATTCCCGGAAGCATTCCCGTAAAAGAGTGGCCCTTCATGGAGGGAAGAAAAATTTCGGGCTT
>JAUWSQ010000010.1 GCA_030609965.1 Candidatus Fermentibacterota bacterium | reverse complement strand
GCAAATAAGTAAAGGAAAAAATGAGCAACCCGAATGAAGTCACCCGCGTGAATATTTTCGGGCGGGAGTATACTATCCGGGGAGCAGGTTCACCTGCTTATATATCGGAAATTGCTCATTATGTAGATTTGAAAATGCGACAGATGACAGATAACGCCACCATGGCTTCAACAGCCAAGGTGGCTATTTTTGCCGCACTGAATATAGCAGATGAACTTTATCAGAAGAGAGATATGTTCGAGGAACTCGAAGAAAGCCAGAGCAGCGAACTGACACATCTAGCCGACCGGATAGAGCAGGTCCTTTCGGAAACTGCTCATCTCTCAATTCCCTCGGTTTCTCCTGATTCCAATTCATCAGCTATGATCGAAGCCTCAACAATCCAGCAGAACAGCACATCCGATATTCCGCGATAACAGAACTTCGCGGTAGCTCGAAAAAGGACACGGCAGGGATGTGCCGACATCTGCGCAGGGGTGTTGCAGGTCCGGTCAGTATGACCACATCCTTATTCCGTTTTATATAGATGCATTCCTGCGCCTGAACAGGAGTTCGAAATGAATATAATAATACCTGCAGTTATATCAGCAGTTACATTTGTTTTGGGTTTTATCCTTCATAAGATACTTGTAGCCAAGGAAATAAGAGGCGCAGAAGTTGAAGCTGACAGGATAGTATCCGATGCAAAACGTGAGGCTGACACGATTAAGCGCGAAGCCCTTCTTGAAGGCAGAGACACCATTTCCAGGGAAAGAGTTGAGAGCCTGGAGAAGTTCCAGGAAAGAAGAACAGACCTTGACCGGAAAGAGAACCAGATTTCAAGCGAATCCGAGCGTCTCGGAATTCTGAGAGAGAGGCTCCAGGATAAGAAAGATATCATTGATAAGCGCGAAACCGGTCTATCCGAAATGGAAAACTCACTCCAGGCGAAGCATAACCGTATGAATAAGCTCATGGAGGAGCAGAACAAACTGCTGGAACAGATTGCAAGCCTTTCCAGAGAGGATGCAAGAAAGCTCATGCTTTCAAACCTTGAGGAGGAGCTGCACCTTGAGGCCGGAAGACTCACGCGGAAGATTCTTGAAGCCGCTGAGAACAAGGCTGAGGAGGAAGCCCTGAAAGTACTGTCTACTGCAATTCAGAGGTGTGCAGCGGATCATGTGGTAGAAAACTGTGTATCCGTTGTGAACCTTCCCAGTGATGATATGAAGGGAAGGATCATTGGAAGAGAGGGCAGGAATATCAGAGCCTTTGAGGCTGCCGCCAACGTTGATGTCATTATTGATGATACTCCTGAAGCGGTGGTTATCTCATGCTTCGATCCTGTTCGCAGGGAGATAGCAAGACAATCTCTGGAAAAACTGCTGGATGACGGGCGGATACACCCGGGAAGAATAGAATCCACTGTGGCCAGGGTAACCTCGGAGATGGAGAAGAAAATAAGGAAACTGGGTAATCAGCTCGCCCTGGATGCCAACGTATCAGGTCTGCACCAGCAGCTTATCAGGCATCTTGGAAGATTGCGTTACAGATCGAGCTACGGTCAGAACATGTACCAGCACTCCCTGGAAACCGCTCATATCTGCGGTTTGCTTGCATCCGAACTGAAACTCGATGCAGCTCTTGCAAGAAGGATCGGACTTCTTCACGATATCGGCAAAGCTACCGATCAGGACATAGAAGGTTCCCATGCGCTGGTAGGTATGGAACTTGCACAGAGGTATGAGGAATCATCATTAGTATGCAATGCTATCGGTGCTCATCATGAAGAAATAGATTGTGATTCCCTTTACGCCATCATTATCCAGGCAGCAGATTCCGTAAGCTCTGCCCGCCCGGGAGCCAGAAGAGAAACGCTGGAGCTTTATGTCAGAAGACTTCATAAGCTTGAGTCCATTGCTGATTCATTCGACGGTGTTAAGAAATCCTACGCAATACAGGCAGGCAGGGAACTGAGGATTGCTGTCAGACCGGAAACTGTTGACGATGATGCCGCGGCTGAACTTGCAAGAATGGTCGCCAGGAAGATTGAAAGTGATATGCAGTATCCCGGTCAGATAAAAGTTACCGTAATCCGCGAGACCCGCGCTTCTGAAACGGCGCACTGATATGAAAATACTACTTCTCGGTGATGTGGTTGGAAGACCTGGACGTACAGCCGTTATCTCTTTTCTGAAGAATCACGATTACGATTTTATCGTTGCCAACGCCGAAAATGCAGCAGGTGGTTTCGGACTGACCAGGAAAACTGCTATCGAGCTTCTGGAAGCCGGGGTTACAATCATCACATCCGGTAACCATATCTGGCAGCATACGGATATTCTTGAATACATCGATGAAGTTAGATGTCCCGTACTCCGGCCCGCCAATTATCCTCCAGGCAATCCCGGCAGTGGTTTCATCGTAGTGAAGCATCAGGGTATCAGGATAATGGTTATGAATCTTCAGGGAAGGCTGTTTATACCCATGGCACTTGACTGTCCCTTCAGAATAGCGGACAATATTATCAGAAACAATGCCGCGGATGTGATCATAGTTGACATGCATGCTGAAGCCACAAGTGAGAAACAGGCAATTGCCCGGCATCTTGACGGAAGGGTTTCAATTCTAGCAGGTACTCATACGCATGTTCTGACTGCCGATGCAAGAGTACTTCCCGGTGGAACGGCCTATATCACTGACCTGGGAATGTGCGGTTCGATGTCCGGGGTTATCGGTATGGCTCAGGAGGAAGCGAGAATTCGGTTCCTCACCGGGAGGCATGCACGCTTGAGGGTTGCTGAAGGGAACACGCACGTGAACGGCCTTGAAATTGTTCTGAACAGCAAGTTGAAAGTGGAAAGCCTGAGTCTTGTCAATGAGAAAGCCTGATTCAGAAAATCTCAGAGAAGATCTTTCAGCAGCGGCGTCATGGGTCGAGAATGGCCTCCGGAGTATTTCCATGCGTCAGGATTCCATCTCCCGCCTCCCATCCCTCGCACTGTACTCCCTTGAATCCGGCGGGAAACGAGTGAGGCCTTTTCTTGTCCTTTCAGCCTGCAGCGCTGTGGGCGGTCATCCAGATTCATCCCTGAAGGCAGCATGCGCAGTTGAGATGATACACACATACTCACTTATACATGATGATCTTCCCGCGATGGATGATGATGATATAAGACGGGGAAAACCTGCTCTTCATATAAGATCAGGAGAAAAGCAGGCCCTTCTTGCCGGTGATCTTCTTCTCATTGAAGCCTTTGGAGAGCTCCTCGATACGCCTCTGGGACCCGGCAGGATTGCTCGGATGGTCGAGCGGCTTGCACGTGCAGCAGGCCCCGGATACCTTGTCGGAGGCCAGTTTATGGATATGTATCACAACTCCGATGCTGGCGCTGACTGGATACGAACTATGATACTCGGGAAGACCGCTGCGATGATACGGATCTCGCTGGAGCTGGGAGCCTGTGCGGGTGGAGCTGATGATGATGTACTTGAGGCGATATCGGCCGAGGGTGACAGACTGGGATTTCTTTTCCAGCTGACCGATGATATCTTGGATCAATGCGGAAGTGCCGAAGAAATGGGTAAGGAAGTCTCAAAGGATGCCGAACATGGGAAGTGTAATCCCGTTTCCATAATGGGGCTTGATGAAGCCGTTTCAAAAGCTGAGGTGATGGCTTCCGAGATCGCTGCGGGATTGATGGATATCAGGGGAGACTGGGAAAAAGTCGCCGCCCTCGCCCTCTACCTTCCACTCAGGAGGAAGTAGTAATGTCCGTACTTAATAAAATCAGCGTTCCCCGGAATGTATCGGAATTGAGTCTGGAGGAAAGACTTGCTCTTGTCGATGAGATTAGAAACAGAATCATCGAAGTTATTCATAACACCGGAGGACACCTGGCATCCAGTCTTGGAGTTGTGGAACTCACCGTGGCACTGCTTTCCGTATATTCACCCCCGGAAGACAGGATCATATGGGATGTGGGCCATCAGTGTTATCCATGGAAGCTGCTTACAGGAAGAGCCGATCGCTTTCATACGATCCGTCAGTCAGGTGGTTTAAGCGGTTTCCCCCGAAGGGATGAAAGTCCCTTTGATGCCTTTGGCACCGGACACAGTTCTACATCCATATCAGCCGCACTGGGTTTCGCACTTGCCAGGGATATTAACGGGGAGGATCATAAAGTTGTTGCTATCATTGGTGATGGCGCTATAGGGGGCGGCATGGCTCTTGAAGGATTGAATCACCTGGGTCATACGGGTACGGATATGCTCATCATCCTCAACGATAACGAAATGTCCATTTCTCCCAATGTCGGAGCCATTTCACATCACCTGACTCGTCTCATCACAGATCCCAGATATAACAGGATAAAGAAGGATGTATGGAATGCCCTCGGCAAGATACCTTCTCTGGGTGAGCGTGTGAGAAACGCTGCTCATGCAGTAACTTCGGGACTGAAGAAGACTCTTGTTACACCTGATACACTGTTTGACGATTTCGGTGTCCGTTACATCGGTCCGGTTCCCGGGAACGATCTCGCTGCTATCACTGGCGTTCTGCAGAGAGTTTCTGAGATTGCCGGCCCGGTGCTGCTTCATGTCATAACTAAAAAAGGCAAGGGATTTGAACCTGCTGAGCTTGATGCGACCGGATACCACGGTGTATCCGGCTTCAGTGGGAGAAGCAGGGAAAGAGAAACCTTCACCGCTGCATTCGCAAGAATCATGATTGAAATGGGGAAGGAAGATAACAGAATTGTAGCCATAACCGCTGCAATGCCTGATGGAACAGGACTGGACAGGTTCGCTGCGGAAATCCCGGAAAGATTTTTCGATGTTGGAATTGCCGAACAGCATGCCATTACACTTGCATGCGGCCTTGCCTTCAGTGGTCTTAAACCGATTACAGCCATTTACAGTACTTTCCTTCAGAGAGCCCTTGATCAGGTGATACATGATGCTGCTCTGCAGAGCGCACCTGTTATTCTCGCACTGGACAGAGGCGGAGTCGTAGGGGAAGATGGTCCGACGCATCACGGTGTATTTGATATTTCAATGCTTCTTCCCCTGCCGAATATCAGGATAGCAGCGCCCAGGAACTGCGCCATGCTTGAAATGCTTCTTAGAAGAGCGGTTCAGTTCGAAGAGAATCCTACCGCGATCAGGTATCCCAGGGGAGAGGAACCGGCTGTTGAATCCCAGGATCCAGAAAGTGTTGAACCCGGCAGCGGTCAGCTTCTCATGGAAGGTTATGATGTTCTTATCATTGGTGTAGGTGTTATGGCTCTCGTCGCTGTTGAAGCTGCTTTGCTCCTTGCAAAGCGTAATATTTCCGCTGCTGTTTATGATCCAATCTGGTTGAAACCGGCTCCGATTGAAGAGATCAGATCCCTGGCGGAAGCATGCAGCAGGGTGGTTACCATTGAAGATGGAAGCGTAACCGGCGGATTCGGGTCCTTTATCAGTTCACATCTGAGCTGTGAATCTGTACTTGAAATAGGCATTCCCGACGAATTTCAGCCCCATGCGTCAAGGGAGGAACTAATGCAGCGAATGGGCCTTAATCCCGATACACTTGCCGAAAGGATCGGTGATTTTCTTGGTTCATGAACCCGCAGTTGTCAGAAGACTCTGTCTTTACCTCGACAGGTTCAATCCTCCTTACGCCGGGCTTATAAGGAACCTGATATCTTACTGCGATAAGTGCGGTATCTCTCTCAGATCGGCGGCTCCATCCGCTGAGCATCTCAAGGACTTCGATATCCCCGAAAATGACAGTTGCGATATGGCGATCGTACTGGGCGGCGATGGCACGATTCTTCGTGGAATGGGGTATTTCAAGGAGTTGAACACCCCCGTACTGGGCGTGAATGCCGGTCATCTCGGATTCCTCGCCAGTGCTGAACAGACCGGTATGAAGCAGACAATAACAAGGATAGCAGAAGGCGATTATTACATAGATACAACTCATGTACTCAATGCTGAATTCCCCTCAGAGCAGGTTATTACAGCTATCAATGATTTCAGTATTAACCGTTCGATGATCGGTGGAATACTGCATTTCAATCTCTACATCAACCACACTGAAGTCGCTCATATGGCCGGTGACGGGCTCATTATCTCTACACCTTTCGGATCAACAGCGTACAGCCTTTCATGCGGAGGCCCGATTCTGGATCCGGGACTGCCGGCTATCCTGGTTGTTCCAATATGCCCTCATTCACTTTCTCTTCGGCCCCTTGTCGTGTCCGATGACAGCGTAATTTCGGTAGAGATACGTGATCTCAGGGGTACCGGCCCGGTGATTTCCGCGGACGGATCACCTTCCGGGACTTTGAGATCCGGCGAGATTCTGAAGGTAACCAGAGGCCAGGGATCATGCATGAGCGTCAGATTTCACGATGAACCCGATTATTACAGCAGGCTGGGCTTAAAGCTTGGCTGGGGAATAAGGGGTTAATATGCTTGTCAGCCTTACACTCAGAAATCTGGCTACAATAAGTGACACATCGATAGATTTCAAATCCGGACTGAATATACTTACCGGTGAGACGGGTGCAGGCAAATCCATTCTGATCGACGGACTTCTGCTGGCTCTCGGAGAGCGGGCGGATACATCACTGGTCAGGCCCGGATCGGCTTCAGCCAGCGTAGAGGCTCTATTTCTTCTGGAGGATGGTTCGGAATGTCTGGTAAGAAGAGAGGTAAGGTCACAGGGCAGAAGCCGCCTGTTTATTAACGATGAACTGACAACCCTGGAAGACAGCAGGAACCTTCTGGCCGGGTTCGTTGACCTTCATTCGCAGGGTTCGACCCCTGCGCTTTTAAATCGCAGTGTTCAGAATGCCGCACTCGACAGTTTCAGTGATTGCTCTGCACTTGCGGGCAAACTCAGCATCGAGTTTACGGAATACAGAAATATTCTCAAGCGATCGGACGAACTGAATACGCAGCTTTCGGCAGTAGCGGATAAGAGGGATATTGCTCAGCATGAGCTCTCACTGATAGAAAAGCTCAATCCCTCCGCAGAGGATTACAGCCTGCTCATGGAAGAAAGACGCTCCCTGAAGGCTGTCCAAAGCAGTGCCGAAATTCTTGGCAAAATATCGGAAGGGATTTCAGGGGATGATGGCATCCTCGATTCTCTCGGAGGATTTCGATATTCCCTTGCAAATTCCGGAATTGAAACGAAAGATGCACTGGAACTTCTTGAGCAGGCGGATATCGCATTAACTGAAGCCTCCACAGAGTGTGAAAGCATGCTTTCTGGAATAGAAAACGCTCCATGGAGGATTCGGGAGATCGATGACAGACTGGACAGTTACGCAGAATTGCTTGGCAGGTGCAGCGGGACGCTGGAGAATCTTCTCAGCATGCGCTCCGGGCTTGAATCGGAGCTTGAGCAGTACGATCTTCTGGAGAAAGAGTATGAGCAGCTTGCGGAAACAATACCTGGAAAAGCAGAGAGTATTCACGAAAGTGCGGTTGCGTTATCAAAATCAAGGAAAAGGGGAGCCGCAGAATTGGAGAAATCTGCTCAGAAGGAGCTTGCGCTGCTTGGTATGCCCGATGCGGTATTCCAGATCGTGATGAATGATCCTCCACAGAATAGATCACTGGCAATAGGAAGTGTAAGCATCTGTTCGGATGGCTGCGAGATACCCGAGTTCTTTTTCAGCGCTAACCCGGGGATGAAACCAGGCCCGTTGCCATCTGTAGCCAGCGGCGGTGAGATGTCCAGAGTAAGCCTTGTTCTTAAACTGGCTCTGGCCAGCGTAACACAGGCACCTACAATGGTGTTTGATGAAATCGACAGCGGTGTAGGGGGAGAAACAGCAAATCTTCTGGCCGATTCTCTGGATAGAGTTTCAAGAAGAAGGCAGGTCATAGTTATCACACATCTTCCGCAGATAGCCTCGAGAGCACACTGGCACCTTGCTGTTTCGAAGGAAATACTTGACGGGCTGCCGGTTACACGTGTGGATACTCTCTCTGACAGAGTCAGCCGTGCAGAAGAACTAACGAGGTTGCTGGGCGGAGGAAAAGCCGCTGCAGAGCACGCTGAGAAGATGATAGCAGCCCAAGGTCGTCAGGATGATGGCGGGGGAGAGCAGCTTTGAAGGGTCCAATTATTAATCTTCCCAATCTCATCAGCCTGAGCAGGATCCCTCTTGCGGTTATCGCCTGTGTATTCCTGGTTCAGAAAAGCATTCTCCCTGTTGTTGCCGTGATATTAATAGGTGTTTTTTCGGACGTTATTGACGGGACTGTGGCCAGGAGAACCAATTCCATAAGTGACTGGGGAAAGATCTTCGACCCCCTTGCCGATAAGATTGCCATTGGTTCGTTCATTATTACACTTGCATTTTTAAAGGCTGTTCCATTGTGGTTCGTTATTCTGTTCCTGACAAGGGATGCGATTATTGCCGTAGGAGGGCTTTTTGTCGCAAAGAAGCTGGGTTCACCTCCATCGTCCAACAGATGGGGTAAATACACATCCCTGACCATGTCAGTTTACCTCACATCCGCAGCCGTATCCTACATGCTGGATACAACCATCTGGTCTTCCGGACTGATTCTGGCAGGTCTTGATCCACTGGGTCTTCTAGCTCTCGGGTTTGTGCTGATTAGTCTTTTTGTCTATTTTTCTGAATCCGTAAAAAAGCTCCGAGTACTTCGGGGATAACTTTCAGCTGATAGGAGCGTCATCACTTGTATCTGAAAAGGCTGGAAATAGTAGGCTTTAAGTCGTTTGCCGATGCATTTGAGATGGAATTTCAGGAAGGCATCTCATGCATTGTCGGGCCTAACGGCTGCGGTAAAAGCAATATAGCCGATGCCATCCGCTGGGTGCTGGGTTCCCAGAGCCCCAATGAACTGCGTGCTGACCGTATGGAGGATGTGATTTTTTCCGGCACAGTTCTCAGGAAATCACATGGAATGGCCGAAGTGGTTCTCACCTTTGATAACTCAATGAGGGAACTTGATCTGGATTTTGATGAGGTGACCGTTACAAGAAGGCTTTTCAGATCCGGGGACAGCGAGTACCTGTTGAACGGCAACAGGTGCAGGCTGATGGATATTACGGACCTTATAGTGGACAGGGGGCTTGGCAGCAACGGATACTGGATACTTGAAAAAAATATGACCAAGACGATGATAGAGAGCGGTCCCTCCGATAGAAGATTCCTCTTCGACGAGGCTGCCGGAATAGTCAAGTACAAAATGCAGCGTCACCGTGCCGAACTTAAGCTGAACGCGGCGGGAGCTGACCTTGAGAGACTGGACGATATCATTTCCGAAGTTGAGCGTAACGTAAGTTCCCTTAAAAAACAGGTCACCGCGTTTAGAAGATGGGAAAAAGCTGAGAGACGGATCACTGAGATACGTTGCCTGAGGGAGCATAGAACTCTGCAGGAATCAAGGGAAAAACTCAGGGTGCTCGAAGAAAGGATGAAACTCTGCACCGGACGTGAGCAGAAGGCTTCAGCCGCCGTCTCAGCAGCGACCGCGAGACAGAGTCAGGCCAGGGTTTCCCTTGAGAAGGCGCAGACACGCCTTGACGGTGAACATGCCCGATGCGCCGATCTCGACGGCTCCATGAGCAGTATCCATGAGCAGCTGGCGGTTACCGAGGAGCGCCGAAGGAATACTTCTTCACATATAGAGAGTTCGCTGAGAGAATCATCCGATGAATTGAAGAGGGCGGAACAGCTCAGGAATGAAGCGGATGAGCTGATCAGCTGCGAGGTTTCATTGAGGGAGCAGATCGGCAGCGCAGAGAAGATTTTGGAGAAGGCCTCCCGTGATTCTGAACATGCCGAGAAACAATTCGCTGAATCAGCCGGGGAACTTGAGAAGGTGCGGGAAGAGTACCGATTGAAATCTGAGACGGTCATGTCTCTTCAGAAGGAGTACACCGACAACCTCCGCAGCAGGGAGAGGGCAAGACAGGAGATTGAGCATACTCTTGAGCGGCAGGCAGAGCTTGAGTCAGCTCAGGGAGAACTGCAGAACAGCCTTAAGGAAGCGGAAATTCGACTCGTTGAGATCAGGAGTAAGAAGGATAAGCTTACAGCATCACTTTGCGAAACCCGTCATTCCCGTGAGGGGATTTCCGGTGAAATCTCTGAGGTAAAATCACTGATTCGTTCTCTGGAGATGGAAGCGGGAATGCTTCAGGCCAGGATCAACAGCCTTCGGGAAGCAAAGGTGCAGCCCCGCGGCGGTATTCCTGTGATATCTTCCCGCATGTCAGTCCGCGCGGGAATGGGGATAGCTGTGGGAGCCTGGCTTGATTCATTCCAGAATTCGATGATCTGGGACAGTCCAGGTGTTCTGCCTGATGGAAACAATGGCGAGCGGTACTGCATGAACTTCGGTGAAGCAGACAGACCAGAGCTCCCGGAAGGGGCAGTATGGCTGCCTGACTGCCTTGAAGAGAATTCCGACAGCAGTTTCAGGAATCTGCTTGCCGGAGCGGTTATAGCGCCTGACAGAGAAAAGGCTGCACAGTGGTTCTTCAGCGGAATTGATCTGGATATTGTAACACTTGAAGGTGATCTATTCCGGAAGAATGGTCTTGTAAGACTGGGAGTCCCCCAATCCGGCGGAGGAGTGATCGAGCGGGAAGCTCTGGCCCTGGAAGCGGAAAAGAAAGCTCGTGGTCATGCATCTGAATTGGAAACCCTCCTTTCAGCTGAAACAGAGCTTACAGAAAGACTTAAAGTGCAGGAAGCCTCTTTTGAGCATTTACGCAGTCAGATATCTGCAACCGAGCTTGAAGAAGCATCACTGGGGGCAACCACTGCAGGTTATGGGAATAGAATGAACGAACTGCAATCCGAATTGAAGGCTATTGAAGAGAAGCTTCCAGCGATTCAGCTGATCTCGCAAGAACAGGATTCGGTCGAGAACACGGATCAGCTGAAACTTTCCGGAGAAGATCTGGAGCGATTATCAGCCTCTCTTCAGGAGATCGAGACACGGAGGGAGAACCTGGGTGCTGATCTTAACAGCCTGATCAGAGAGGAGAACAGGGCGAAACTTGAACTGTCAAAACATGAGACATCGCTCAAGCAGATGGAAACTGATAGAGAACGTCTCCAGACCAGTTCATCCGAAGCATTGGTAAGAAGCGGTTCAATCGATGAGAGAGTCATAGAGCTGAAGAACGTCGTATCTGCTCTAAGCAAGATCACTGAGAAGTACAAGGCGAACCTGGATAATCTTTCCGCCGAAAGGGAGGAAGCCGAAAACAGCAGAAACGAAGCAAGTACGGAACGCGCTGAGTGGCTTGCGAGATCGAAACAGGCTGATGAGGAATTGACGCTTCAGAGAGAGGAACTATCCTCTTCCCGCTTCGACAAAGCTTCGGTATCGGGTGAAATGGTAATTATCAGAAGCCGCTTCGAAGAGCTTAATGTTAAGGATCTGACTCTTCCGGACGAAGGCAGCCGATACTGGGAGTACACAAATGAGAAGCTCGTCAGTGAGCTTGACAGACAGATGGGATACAGGGAAAATCTGGGTCCTGTGAACATGCTGGCCGTCGCTGAATATGAGGAAGCCAGAAAACGGATCGAATTCCTTGATGAGCAGAGAACTGATTTGAACGAAGCCAGAGAATCCCTTATGAGCGCTATCAGCGAGATAAATAGAACAGCTGCCAGGAAGTTCGATGAAACATTCGTTGAGGTCAAGAAGCATTTCAAGGAGATGTTCACAAGCCTTTTCGGCGGCGGTGAGGCCGAGATAATTGCTTTGGATTCAGAAGATCCGCTGGAGGGCGGAGTTCAGATCATAGCCAGGCCCCCCGGTAAGAAATTAGAGAATATCACCGCGCTTTCCAGCGGCGAACGGGCCATGACCGCAGCTGCGCTTCTCTTTGCACTGTACCTTGTGAAACCGTCTCCCTTCTGCGTGCTGGATGAGCTCGATGCTCCCCTGGACGATTCGAACGTGGACAACTACATCAACCTTCTCAGAGGATTTGTTAACAGAACTCAGTTCATAGTCATTACCCATAACAAGAGAACGATGGAATCCGCTGACCGTCTTTTCGGAATAACTATGGCGGAAAAGGGTGTTTCATCCATGACTTCAGTCGATCTTGAGAAAGCTTTTCAAATCAGTGAAGGCTGAGTACGCCTATGGTTTTTGATCTTAGAAAGAAACTCAGGAAAAGCAGCGATGCCCTTGCCGGAAAACTTGACCGGCTCTTCGGGAGCGCAGCTATAAAAGATGCAGATCTGGAAGAGACGGAAGAGATTCTTCTTGGAAGCGATCTCGGCTGGGAACTCACCGAGAAAGTTGTCGCTGAACTTCCCCGCAAGATCAGGAAAACCGGACTCTCCTGGAAGGAAGCACTGGCTTCGATCCTTATCGAGAATACACCTCTCCCCGGATTCGGGAATACCGCAGCGGTCAGACCATTTGTGACTGTTATAGTAGGGGTCAACGGCGCTGGAAAGACTACAACGATAGCCCGTCTTGCTGCAAGGCTGCAGAGCAGGGAAGAAAAGGTGCTTATGGCATGTGCTGACACCTTTCGGGCCGCAGCGGCGGAGCAGCTCGAGGTATGGGCTGACAGACTCGGAACCGCCGTACTTACACAGTTACCCGGATCAGATGCGGGAGCTGTGGCATTTGATGCCGTAAAGCGAGGTATCAGCAGAGGTTACGATTCTGTGATAATTGATACCGCGGGCAGGCTTCCAAACAAGAAAGGGCTTCTCGATGAACTGGCCAAGATCCACAGGGTATGCGGCAAGGCGATGGAGTCCGCACCCCACGAGGTGCTGCTTGTACTGGATGGAACCGTAGGCCAGAATGCCAGGACTCAGGCTCAGCAGTTCATGAGTGCTCTGCCCGTTACAGGACTTGTGGTTACAAAACTTGATGGTACCGCAAAGGGAGGATCAGTTCTTGCCATGGCAAGCCAGCTGAGCATACCTGTCAAATACATCGGTGTGGGTGAGGGAAGCGGCGACCTTATTGATTTTAACCTTGAATCCTACGTGCGGGCAATGCTTGGAATGGATGAGGAGGGTTGATGATGCTGAAGATTGAAAACCTCTTTAAAGCCTACGGAAGGACTGACGCTGTAATTGATCTTTCCCTCGACATTCCTGCAGGAGAGGTATTCGGACTTCTGGGCCCCAACGGCGCAGGCAAAACAACTACACTGAAAATGATACCCGGGCGTGTAGTCCCTGACAGAGGACGAATAGAGGTTAATTCCATAGATACAGCAGAGTATCCTGAAAGGGCAAGGGCTCATATCGCCTATGTACCCGATGAACCCACGATTTATCCCCGGCTGTCCGGCAGGGAATTCCTCAGATTCACAGGCAGGATGAGAGATATTCCTCCGGATGAACTGGAGATGAGAATAGATTTCCATGAGGAGCTTTTCAATATGGGCGGCTGGATTGACAGCAGGGCAGAGGGGTATTCCCATGGCATGATCCAGAGAATTGTTCTCTCTGCGGCTTTCATAGCTCGCCCTGCTCTGTACGTAATAGATGAACCGCATGTGGGACTTGATCCCGCAACCGCTGAAACTTTCAACAGGATGGCCAGAGCCGCTGCTGCTTCTGGGGCCGCGATTATACTTTCAACTCATACGCTTCCTGTGGCAAGGGTTTTCTGCGACAGACTTGGCATTATTCATGAAGGCAGACTGATAGAGGTTCTGAGAACCGATCAGATAGGCGGAGAAGACCTGCAGGATATTTTCTTCAGAATGACCGGCACAGGTCCGGCCGATGTGGCAGATTTCTTTTCGGGGACCGGACGTTAAGTCCGGCCCCCTGTCAGTAACTGGAATTAGAACGAAGTTTTGATATTACCCCAGGTTGAATGGTCAAGTGCTGAGACTGCTCCGAACTGGGCATTCGAGAAAAGCTCGCCGTTGGTTGAAGGCTCAATGAATTCAATCCTGGTGATATCCTCATCGGAGTAAACTCCCCAGAATATACCGGGTACACCACCTGATGCTGTTGTAGTACCGAGAGAACCACTGGCTCCGAATACTTCGATATCAATAGATCCTGGTGCCATGGGCATCACTATCTCAATAGCGAACGCATTTACCGGAACGGAGAACGAGTACTCTGAACTATGGTCGAAAGTATTTGGACCCACAGTCACACTTGTTACTCCAAGGAAGGGAGGAGTAAGTACCACGTTGTCGCCGCCATCAAGATTATCAAAGGAAAAACCATCAACGATACCGCCGGTGGCGAACAGCATATTATTTGTGGAACTGTTCAAGGGACCAAAGTCAGACAGGACACTGTTCGGCGCAACAAGCGTGGCCGAATAGTCCTCTGTTGTAAGGCCGGGATATAGGCCTTCGAAAACAAGCTGATCCAAATAGTAGCTTACAGCCGCTGTTGCCAAGCTGGTTACAAGCAGAAGAACAGCCATTAATACAGTTAGATTCTTCAAATGAATCCTCCTTTGTTGTGCGTTTTTCTATAGAAGAATAACGCAATAGTTAAACGGGACAATCCCGAGTACGTGAATCCGGACGAGGATAAAGAATATCCTTCCTCAGAATACCAGATGCAATAATAAGTTATACAGTCTGAATATGCAAACACAAATCCTGCAGCAAGGGAAGAATCAATCCTTTAATCCATTATATTCAAGCATATTGAACAGGATAACGGTTCATCAGAAGGATACAAGAGGTTAATAACTATGGAACCCATCATTTGCAGAATACCCACCGGTCCCCTCGATGTTAACTGTTACATTGTCGGGTGCCCTGATACCCGCGAGTGCCTGATTATAGATCCCGGAGGTCACGGGGAAAGAATCGCCGAAACACTTGAGAGGCTTGATCTGGATCCTGCTGTACTGATGAATACGCACGGGCATTTCGATCATATCGGTGGAAACGCTTACCTTATGGCTCATAAGGATTCCCTCCCTCTTTACCTTCACGAAGATGATCTTCATTACCTGAGGAATGCCGGGGAGCATGCTGATTACTGGAGCATGCCTTTTGAAGATTCACCCGAGCCCACCAACCTGCTTAAGGGCGGAGAAGATATAGAAATGGGTTCTTTCCGATTCAGGATAATTCACACACCGGGCCATTCTCCGGGTGGGATAAGCATTTACATACTCGGACATCTATTCACCGGGGACGCGCTTTTCGAGGGATCGATAGGAAGGACCGATCTTCCAGGCGGCGAATACGATCTGCTGATTTCCTCTATCAGAGATAAACTCCTCATTCTTCCGGGGGATACCATTATACATCCCGGTCACGGCTCCGAATCTACCATTGCTATAGAGAGAAGGAGCAACCCATTCCTTCAGTGAACTAGTGTCATATCAAGCATCAACTGACGCATCTTGCTCGTCCTTTGGCGTTCCTGTGGCGTTACGGATTCAGTTACATGGATAACACTCCTGTTACCATCCTGAACATGCCATCCGGACCCTCGAAACCGGGTTCCGTGGTATTAAGGATAATGGAAACCAGGCTGTCATCGTAAACGTAAACATCTCTAATGCGATAGTTGGATACGTACATGTACCCAGGCTGCAGTGAGTTATCACGAAGGTGCATAACGGTATCACCATTAGCATCCGTAATCAGTACTTCCAGAAGGACAGGCGTTTCGAACATGGAAAGCCACTCTGGAGGGGATTCAGGTAATTTCTCATGGTTCTGCAGGCTCAGGGTGAATTCCGGACCCGTGTACATCAGCGAACCCACCCAGGTCACGAACTGCACACGATCCAGCTCGGCGCCTGTATCGGTAAGCGGATGGCAGATGCAGTGAACACCCTCGTTCTCCGGTGAAATATCAAGGCTGTCCAGCAAGTATTCAGCGTGACTATGTACGATTTCCCTGGCCGGATTCATGGAGTTTTCAAAGCACATCTCGGTGCCGCCTTCGTACATCAATTCTTCGGTCCAGTGTACTTCGAAATTCCTGATTATGCTGTTATCAGCAACAGACATGACAGTAATTTCCGCACCCGGGAACCCGCTTCCATCTTCAATCCAGTACTGTGCAGCTGCGGCGTACCTTCCATCAATTGAAAAGCCGAGGAACTCAGTGGAAGCCAAAGAGGCTGCACCGGATGTGCAGGCCGCAAGGAAAAGGAACAGAATATTGAGCCCGGAAGGTTTCATAATACTCCTTCATCGTATGCCTGGTGAAAACCGGAGAACTTCTCTTTCATAAATGTATAAAATAGTATAATTGAAAGGTTGTGGAAGTTACAATTCCAAAAATATTATTCAGGGACAGTGAAGAGTGCTTCAATCGATGAATTCTTTTACGGGTAAAGTCATCATTATAGTTGTAAGTATAAAGGAGATACTATTAAACCCACTTTTACACTTGGCGCGTTCGCCATCATTCCTAATGAGGACAACTCTGTATTACTCTGTCATTGGAGGGATATTGATGCATGGAACCTGCCTGGTGGAGCAGTCGAGCATGGTGAATCACCATGGCATGCTGTAGTCAGGGAAGTTGCGGAAGGAACAGCACAGCAATGAGAATACTACAATCGCATGCACAGAAATAGAAAATCCTCGCAGATGATGCACGACATCAGAGCTTGGAAATCAGGAAGATGAAACAATAAATATGAATAAGTACTTAGTAATGCTTACAGGCCTGTCATTACTATTGGCTGGTTGCGGCGCCGCTAACTCGGATGATGAATACACTGATGATTTCTTATCACTGGATGGAAATAACTTTGTAATGGAGGTTGACAGAATTCTTGAAATGTCAGATGCACAACTTCCAATGGATGACCTTCAAGAAAGTTACTACGTAGATGTAAATGAAGGCTCGCAATATATTGTTACCTTTTCCGAAGATGGGCAAACAGTAACAATTGCCCCTGGCTCTATCAGTGGACAGAAGAGAAACGATGATGGCGAATCAAGGATTTATGAACTTGACAAAGGTGTATTTGCTGGAGGACGATTTGTCATCTGGGGAAATGACGACCTTATCGAAGTTGAACTGACAATATATGGTTCCGGGATTCCAATTGTGAAAAGCGAACGCGGCTATCTGGTACCAGAACAATGATGGATGTTCCTTTCTTTTATTCCAGCTTCAGCAGCATAGCATTGGAAATCTGGTTTTCCGAACACAGCCTTGCTGTATAGATACCTGAAGGCACTTCAACTCCGGAAGATGATACTCCACTCCAATAGTAAGCAGTTATCTCCCCACCTGGAACAGGCTCGAATTCTATAACCAATCTTCCAGACAGGTCAAATATCTGAAGATTCCCTGAACCATTTGAGTATCCAGATACTTCAATACTGACGGATGAAGAGAAAGGATTGGGCGAAATTTCAATATTCAAATCAGATAATGAACCTGCTGATTCCTCTTCGAAGCCCTGAGTGATGGTTGTATTCCTGTAGCAGCGAATGCTTTCATGTTGGCCATAAGCATCTTCAGAAAAGATCAGATCAAAATCGCCATCAAGGTCAAAGTCCGCAGAAAGAACGGCATAGGCATTACCAACTGTCTCCAGGAGAAGGCTGCCTGACTGGTACCAGCATGGGAAATGCCCATTCCCATACCCTGGCAAAACATATCCATTATCACAATATCTACTCATCGCGATATCAAGATGACTATCCATATCGAAATCATTAATCTCAATCCATGTGCAACTGTTTCCTATACAATCCATTGAATCGTACTGAAATGTCCCACTTCCATCCCATACAAGTGCTTTGTCAGAAGCTGACAAGGCTAGAGAGCCGGTAACAGCCATGTCCGGCATGCCATCCTCGTTGAAATCACCAACTCCTATGAAATCAAAACAACCTTGTGCTGCATGCTCAGCCACGGCTACAGCGGGCTGGAAAGTGCCATCACCATTTCCATAAAGAAAGGATACTTCATCATAAGGGCCAATCACCCCAATATCGACATTACCATCAAGGTCCATATCTCCGATAATCTGAACAGTATGGAGAATTCCAACGGGGATTTCGTAACTTGAGGTTCCCTGGAATGTGAAGTCACCGTTACCTAGTTTAACAAGTACTGCGCAATCGCCACTCTCTGAACCTGAGATTACCAGATCAGCGTTTCCATCACCGTTCAGATCTCCGGAAGTAACCCAGACGTTTTTCACATGCAGTGTATCCAGCTCAGTGAAAGTGCCATCTCCATTACCCATGAACAGGTGCACAATGTCTCTCTCGATGGGTGGTCCAATACCATAATAAGCGTTTCCCTCACCTATAATCAAATCGTCGCATCCATCGTTGTCGAAATCATTGACTGTTATCGAACCGAGAGGATAAGTGAATACTTCTGTCGTCAGAATATCGAATGTGCAGTCACCATTGCACAGGAAAGTAAATAAGTATGTGTCTTCTCCAATCGGAGGGTAGTATGAAGCCACGCAATCGGTAAGACTATCATTGTTGAAATCTCCGCCGACCAGGCAGATCGCATCCCAAGGCCAATAACCTACTTCATACTCATAAGCTTGCTCAAAGATGTAGTCCGCTCGAACAGACAGCGGAAGCAGAACAAAAAGGGTAGATACTAATACAAGGCACTTCATCTCAACCTTCTCTCTAAGGAAGAACTATAACCCTGCGGATAAGCTGCTCTTCGTTAATTCCTTTCTATTGCTACCATTCACTGCGATTTCGAGGAGCAGAGGTATTCGATGATCTCGTTGGCCATCATGGCGGCAACAATGGCAACCCTTGATGAAAGTGTGCTCAGAGAAAAATCACATTTCCTGATTTTCCACAATCTCATGACCTGCTCACAAAGTAGCCCATTCGTCCCAATAAACTTCCCATCCCTGCCTGAAACCGCTGCAGCTTTCAGGAAAAAGCGTAACCGTTCTTGCCGGAATTCTTTACGATATACATCGAAGCATCTGCCAGTTTTATCAGAGTTTCGGCATTATCGGCATTGTTGGGGAAAATAGAAATTCCGATACTTGCCCCTGTCTTCATCTCTCCTCCTTCGAATGGGACAGGGCTGGCTGTTGACTTGACGATATTCTCAACTATCTGAGTAATATCGCTCTGAGAGTTCAGTTCCGACAGGATAATAAGGAATTCATCCCCGCCTATTCTTGCTACCGTATCGATTTTCCGGATACTGGAGAGAAAGCGATCAGCAATAACTCGGAGAAGATTGTCCCCGGCTTCATGTCCGTACCTGTCGTTTACATGTTTGAAATCGTCCAGATCGATGAAGAGTACGCCGACGATGTGTCCGCTCCGTCTTGCCATTTCAAGAGCCATCGACATCCGGTCCATTGCCAGCCTCATTGTGGGTAGCTCCGTCAGTGCATCGTGAGTGGCAAGGTGCTCGACCCTCGATTCCGATAGTTTCCGGGCTGTTATTTCCTTATGCGTTCCAGCCATCAGGAGAGGTTTCCCATCATCAGTCCATGAGATGACCTTGCCTCTGTTGAGTACCCAGACCCATGCCCCGATCTCGTGCTGCATCCGAACTTCGCATTCGTAATAATTCAGTTCTCCGGAGAAGTGCCTTTTCAGAAGTTCATTTGAAGACTCGAGATCCTCAGGGTGGCAGAATTTCATCCAGGTATCGATCGAGACGGGCTGCAGTTCTTCAAGCGTGTACCCTATGATTTCCGCCCATCTTTCGTTGAAAACGGTTTCTCCAGTCTGGACATTCCATTCCCATGTGCCGACGTTCGTGCCTTCCAGTATGTAGGCCATTCTCTGCCTCTCGGCTGCCAGCAGTTCGAGAACCTGCCTTCTATGGATAACGATTCCGATACGATCGGCGAGTTCGTTGATGAGGTGCCGTTCTTCCTTGGAGAAAGTGCCTTCGTGCGATTGGGGGAATTCCTTTGTGTGGAAAACCTGAATATTCCCTTTCTTCACTCCGTCTATCAGGATAGGAGCTTCCAGCTTCCACCGGGTTTCAATGAAAGGTGTTGAATCGAACTCTCTATTCTCGAAGATGATCCGAGCGCGGGTATGTTCCGGGTAATGCCAGGCTCGCGGGATCATATCAGCAAGACCCAGGAAGATTGCCTCAGGTTCCGTTCCCTGACTTTCAGCAAGTCTGGTAAGTTCGTAAAGACAGTCAATTTTCTTAACACGCTCTTTGATATCGTGAAGGAGCTTTTTCCTTTCGGTCTCTGCCATCTTCTGATCGGTGATGTCCTGGAATATCCCGCAGGCTCCGCTGTAAGTCCCATCCTCATCAATACTCGGTGTTGCGATTAAGGAGATGTCTCTTTTCTCCCCGTCCTTTCTGATGATCCTGATCTCGTACCTGCTTGATGCTCCGGATCTCCAGAGCTCAGTTTCCTGCTTGAACTTCGGCATCATATCTGGATCGATCATACTTACCAGATTCTGTCCGATAAGTCCGTCCTTCTCATATCCTAAAACATTTGCAGCGGCCTGATTTACGAACGCGAAATTTTCGTTAGCATCCAGAATTGCAATCCCCTCATCCATGTTCTCGACCAGATTGCGATACTTTTCCTCACTCTTCTTCAGCTTCTCTTCGGCCATTTTGAGATCGGTTATATCCTCGACCGTACCTTCGAAGTATATGACATTGCCCGATTCATCTCTTATCGCTTTGCAGCTCTCCCGGGCGCATACCGGGGTTCCATCCCGCGAGAGCCATACGGACTCAAGTCCGGGTATTACATCCTGTTTTGTGATATTGTTGAAGAACGAGAGAATGGGATGCGCGGTATCCTTTCGCCAGTCATGAAGGTTGAAATGCAGAAGCTCTTCGGAAGTGGAATACCCAAGCATCCCGGTCAGAGCATTATTTGCCATGAGAACGCTGCCTTCAGGAGTTATCCGGTAAAAACCTACACTTGTGTGCTCGAAGATACTCCGATAGATCTCCGCTTCTTTCTCGATTTTATTCGTCGAGTACTTATTCTGCATCTGAGCAATCTTATCTGCAATATCTCTGCTGAATATCTTTTCCTTGAGAGCGATGTGTTTCAGGTAGTAATTCAAAGCTGTCTCGAAATCCCCCTGAAGCCTATAGAGTTCCGCGAGATATTTGTAGCTATCGGATTCCCATTCCTTCGCTCCAATCCTGAAGGATTGTTCCAGACCCTCCTGAAGATAAGCGAGTGCCAGATCAAAATGCTCCAGTTTTGTGTAAATGTTCCCTATCTGGTTGTTGGAATCAGCAATCCCCCTCTTATCACCTATCTCTTCGAAGATATCAAGAGCCCTGACGCAGTATTCCAGTGCCTGGTCGTGCTCGCCCTGGGTTTCGAAAAGCGTGCCGATATTCGTGTATGAGTTGCCTATACCTTTCTTATCTCCAATGCTTTCCTTCATTGCGAGGGATTTCTTGTATTCCTCTAAAGCATGGGTATAATTCTTCTGAGTTTCGTAGATAACACCTGTGTTGTTGTATGTGATAGCTATTCCCTGCAAGTCTCCGAGTTCTTCGAAAATATGAAGGGCTTTATTGTAGAATTCGAGAGCGCTTTCGAACTCGTTCCATTCATCGTAAATAATACCGATGTTATTATAGCTTTTTGCTATGCCCGCTCTATCCTTGATTTCTTCCTTGATAGACAGAGCTTTGAAGTGCAGTTCAAGCGCTCGTTCGTAATCACCCTGATTTCTGCGGATATTTGCCAGATTGCTGTAACAGCTGGCAATTCCCTTCCTGTTACCCGATTCCTCACATACTTTCAGTGATTTAGTATAGCATTCAGCGGCTCTGGTAAAGTTACCCCTTACCCAGGATAGCGTTCCAAGAAGGGTAAGAGCCTCGGCAATTCCCTTTTTGTATCCGGCACTATCTGCAAAGGATAAGGCTTCCAGAGAGTGCTTTTCAGCACTTGCAGGATCGGAACGGTGATACGCATAGGCGAGTTTGCAGAGAACCTGTGATATTTCTGTTTTTGTAGTCTGATTTACCGGCATTGACCGGAGTACGGACAGTATTCTGGTTAACTCAGCTGCATCAGCACCAGCTGGAGCCATAGTATTGCTCATGCCCCTCCATGCTCTCTTGTAATAAGAATCGCTTCAGGCTGCCATGCAAACGTTCTAATCATAACCTAATATAGCATAATACTTAGCATCAGAAAATAATTGTCAGAGCATAATGTAGATATATATTAATTATAGATAAAACAAGTAAGCATTGAATATTATCCCGGGCAGTACCGTGCACCAGGACACACCGGTCCCTCTGATACCCTACTCATGAATACAGAGCAGGTATTTTCCGGCGTATTGCTGCCGTTAACAGACTCTGGACCGATAACCGAATCGCTTCTTGCGAAGCCAGTTAAAGTGTGATATTTTTCTATGGAAAACGTATTACCTCATTTACTGTCAGCCTGTTTTTAATTAATTTGCCTGAGATGCGTTTACCATATCTCTCAACTAAGTGCTTCGTCCATCATTCGGGAAGATTTACTAAGTAATCGAGACCTGAACAAATACCAATCGGGAATAAACAGAATGAATACTGAGGTGGTTTCAATGAAGTTAATAACTGTATCAATTGTACTGATCGCCTGTTCCACGGTGCAGGCGGATTACTGGTATGGGGATTTCACAGATGACAGGACCGTAGTGTTCTCGAATACTGCGGTGATCCTTTCTTTTCCGGACATTGATTGCTCACAGGGCGTAAGGCTTCCGATGGGAACTGAACTCGACATAACAGGATCTTCGGGGAAGGACACCTTGCCGGATGGAATGCCATTTTACTGGTATGAGGCCACATTTGAATACAGCGGTGATTTATGCAGTGGCTACATTCAGGGCCCCGATCTAGCAATGACAAGCCTTGCGCTTGGCGGCGATACGCTTTTTGTTTTCACGGTCAACGGATTCAACCCGGAGGAGCAGTATTTCATCGCGACAGCAAGAATAATCAGTTCAGATGAGATTCTGGCTGAACAGGTTTTCCGCCCGGTCGGGTCATGGTACGAACAGTATCCATACAGTTACTGCATCAGTGGGATGGAACTTCCAGCTGACGGATTTACAGGAATAGAAAATCTGATCGAACTTTCCTTTATCTACGAAGCATGCGGATACGAGAACCGTGACGTCCTTTTCGTATGGACCGGTACCGATCTCTATATGGGACCGGATGCCAGTTCGATGTTCGAAGCGGGTATTTTCCACTACAATGAGACATTCGTACTCCCATCCGACTCGGGAGGCGTAGAGAACGAAGTCATAATCTACGGGATCGCTGAAAGATGGGATGAAGCCATAGAGGGCTACGTAGAGACAGAGAAAACAACTGCAACTTACACCTGGAATGGTGAAGTATTCGAGTGAACTGATATCCTGAATCCCAATTGGGGATGCCTGGTGAAAACCGGAGAACTTCCCTTTCATGAATGTATGAAATAGTATAGTTGAAAGGTTGTGGAAGCTACAATTCCGAAAACACTATCCAGGGGCGGTGAAGAGTGCTTCAATCGATGAATCCTTTTACGGGTAAAGTCATCCGGTCATGGGATGGGAACACCCCGAAAGAAGTCGGGAATGTCATTGAGAAAGCTGACAGAGCGTTCAGACTCTGGCGCGATACCGGGATGGATAAACGTGCTGACAGATTAAGGGATCTGGCTTATCTGCTTGAATCGGGGAAGCACCAGCTTGCGGTTGAAATGGCTTCGGAGATGGGCAAACCCGTGGCTCAGGGACAGTCCGAAATTGAGAAATGCGCGTGGGTCTGCAGGTACTACGCGCAATACGGCTCCCGCTTAATTGCCAGGAAAAGCAGGAAAACAGACGCAGATAAGTGCTACGTCTGTTATCAGCCTCTCGGAGTCATATTCGCAGTGATGCCCTGGAACTTCCCGTTCTGGCAGTTTTTCAGGTTTGCTGCACCTGCTGTGATGGCGGGAAATACCTTCATTCTCAAGCATTCTCCGAATGTTACCGGATGTGCTCAGAGTATCCCGGAGCTGTTCAGGGAAGCAGGTTTTCCGGATGGCATGGCAGGACTTGTTCTCGCTCCTTCGGAAGAGGTTCCCGAAGTATCCCGCAGGATAATTGCCGACGAAAGAGTAAAAGCAGTCACGCTCACCGGAAGCGGAGAGGCAGGCAGAGCGGTTGCCATGGAGGCGGGATCCGCCATTAAGAAGTGCGTACTGGAACTTGGCGGGAGTGATCCGGCGATAATACTGGAAGATGCTGATCTTAAGCATGCAGCAGCCGAAACGGCGTTTTCCAGGCTTATCAATTCAGGACAGAACTGCATCGCCCCCAAGAGATTCATTGTACATAAAAGTGTGTATAAAGAGTTTCTTGGACTGCTTGCGACCCAGATGAATACCGTGAGGATGGGCGATCCGATGGATATGAAAGTGAATATGGGACCCATGGCAAGATTCGATCTTCGTGACAATATACACAGACAGGTCATGGAAAGTGTTGAGATGGGAGCTGAACTGATCACGGGAGGCAGTATACCTGAACACCCGGGAGCTTTCTATCCGCCTACGGTGCTCAAGGACTGTAGAAGAGGAATGCCCGTTTTTGATGAGGAAACATTCGGGCCTGTTGCGGCGGTCTGCTCTGTTAAGAACGAGGGTGAAGCTGTTAGGCTTGCGAACGATACTCCTTACGGTCTCGGCGCTTCGGTATATACCCGTAACAGCCTCAGAGGAGAGAAGATAGCTCTTGAGCTTAACGCGGGAGCCTGCTTTGTGAACACATTTGTCCGATCTGATCCCAGGCTGCCCTTTGGTGGAATCAATCTTTCAGGTTTCGGCAGAGAGCTGTCCCGCAGCGGTATGCTTGAATTCATGAACTGTAAAACTGTTTATATCATGAATGGATGATAAATGCTATGAATTACCCCAAATGTCCTTCGTGCGGACACGAACTTCTTGACAGAACCGATCAATGCCCCTTCTGCGGCAGTGATCTGTCCCGTCGATCGCTTCGATCTGCTGGTGCGCAGTCGAACCACCTCAGGAAGATCATCGTATTAGTTGCAGTAATGATGGCTATCTCAGGAGCCGCCTTCACCTTTTTCTTTGCGATGAACGGCAGGGAAAACGCTGCCGGCAAAGAGAAGATATCCGAACAGGTCATTCCTTCGGAAGCGAATGCGCAGCAATGTTTCGAGAACATGTACAGGATACTTGATGCAGAGGATGAGTATATGGATCAGAACGGCCGTTATGCCGATAACATCGATGAGCTTCATCAGTTCGACAGTGCGCTGGATCTTGTCTGTCCCGAAAGCGGTATGCCCTACAGTATCATTAATACCAAGCAGTCAGTGCAGGTGATATGCCCGGTTCACGGTGAGATATAGCTACGTCCCTATGGTGCAATGGTAGACACGTATCTTCCGGTGAAGACGTTTTTCGTAAAGCTTCCACATTGCCTGGATCTTTTTATTGTCTTCCAGTTCATGGTTGCTCTCGGCGAATTCCATCTTCCTTCTGAAAGCGCTTTTTCCTATTTCATAGGTCATGAGAGCATCAACGCCTTTTCCCTGGTATTCCGGAAGGATGCCTGCAAGGTAGAAATCAAGGGTCTTACTTTTTTTCATTGCCCTTAGAATATGGATGAAACCGAACGGGAAAAGCCTGCCCTTTGCTTTCTGGAATGCCTTCGACATATTGGGCATGGCAATTATGAATCCTACCAGTTTGTCTCCATCAACAGCAAGTTTGATGAACTCCGGATCCACCTGTCCAAGATAAGCTTTTATGTAGTAAATAATTTCCTTTTCATCAAGCAGAGTCGTGCCGTAGAGATCCTTGTAGGTTTCGTTCAGAACGTCGAAAATCTGATGTCCCCATTTTTTCGCGAGAGCTTTTGTAGACTTTTCATTGAATACCTTTACAGTACTCCTTTTCTTTATCAGCGCCGTCAGGCGTTCCACCTTTTCGGGGAGAGCATCAGGTACCGTTATCTTGAACTCAACGTAGTCCACTTCCTTTTCATAGCCTCTTGATGTTACCAGATCATTGTACCATGCAGGATTGTAACTGCCTGATATTGTAGGAAGCTCTTCGAACCCTTCGATGAGAAATCCTGTCATATCGTTATCGGTGAAGCCCATAGGTCCTGAAACCTCGGTCATACCCTTGAGAGCGAGCCAGTTCTCCGCTGCATCGAGGAGTGCGTTTGCCGTTTCCCGGTTGTCCTCGCATTCGAACCATCCGAACCTTCCGCAGTTTCTGCCCAGTTTATCCACATACCTTCTATTAACGATGGCTGCAATGCGGCCGACAGGTTTGCCGTCACGCCATGCCAGAAAGAACTCGGTATCACAGTACCTGTAGGCTGGATTCTTCCGGGGATCGAACTGATCCTTTTCCTGAGATACAAGAGGAGGTATCCAGAGTGGGTCATCACTGTAAAGCTTGTAGGGAAGCATGATGAACTGTTTCAGATCGCTTTTTGTTTGGGCGGGTTTAACAACAGCAGACATAAAAGCTCCTTATTGGTTCTGGTATCAGATGAATCTAATCTTATGAAGTTCAGGGTCAAATACCCTGATATTCTGGAACTATCATCCGTACATGAACTATCGTATTAACGAAGTACAATAGAAGGGGATATTATGAAAAACAATAGCAGGTTTCATAGTGGATTAATTCCTCCGGCTCTCGGCTTTCTATTTGCTGCTGGTCTGCTACCGCTTGATACAGCTTCGGCTTTTGATCAGACAGGAGGGCAGACCGGTACCAATGATGAGAGAGGCTCAGACGTTTCTCTATCACGAAACCTCTTCACAAGAACTTCCGTTCTCTGGAGCAGCCCTCAGTGGCAGGAATTCAAGAGAATCTGGAAGAAGCTGCGCAGTATTGCCCCGGCTGATGGTGATTACAGCTCCAACCAGCTTGATTATGAAAGGATAAACAAGATCAGGATTGAGCTGGACAACAGTTACGCTGAACTGATGAGAATATCAGAAGAAATCGGTATTGACTCCCTGGATATCAGACTGCTTTACAGACTGGCATCCGACAGGCTTCTCTTTCTTTCCTACGGTTCGGTACTATCCATGACAAGGATGATGCCGCCACCCGTTTCTGATCAGACTGATGATCTCCTTCCACAGATCGAAGCCAGGATTGACACAGTTGTTCGCCTGAGGGAGGATGGTCTGATCTCATCCGGGGAAATGATAACAGCCTTCAGTAACCTGAGATCTTCCATCGATTTGTATTACCTTCTGGAAACTATCAACAGTGAAACCCGTTATTCAGGGGTGCTATGGACGGTTCGATGGCCAATGGAGGTTGATCGGATACAGCCGCACCTTGACAGTATTAAAACCTCTGTAATGGAAAGTCTCAGGAATGCAGGATCAGAGAATGAGGAAGGGTACAGTGTGATGCTTGAGGATCTACGGAATATGGAGCAATCCATAAACAATGTGCAGGACAGATTGCCTGCTCTGCACGATCTTCTCCTTGATCTTGAACTTTTCTAATCCCGATGAAAAGACCTCTGTTCGTTTTCGAAATCACACCCCGCTGTAACCTTGCCTGCACTTACTGTTACAATGTATGGAGGACTCCAGGTGAGGCGTACCCCCCGGAACTCTCACTTTCCGAGATTGAGAACCTTGCTGATTCAATTGAGGCTGCACATCCGATCTCAGTTACGCTGACCGGCGGAGAGCCTCTTCTCAGAGGTGATATATGCGAAATTGTCAGTCTGTTTCGGAAGCGGGGAATTCTTGTTGGAATAGCAACAAACGGCATTCTTCTTGATCGAGCTGCTGCCGAATCACTGAAGGAAGCCGGTGTTTCCTGGTTTGAAGTATCCGTCACATCAATTTCCGGAGATGGATACAGGTATCTAACTGGTACCGATGGGTTTGATGCTGTTAAGCAAGCCATGCTTGCTGCTGCGTCCTCCGGAGCCAGACTAACCGTTTCGCATATAATAACTTCAAGTAATTACGGGGATGCCGGGAGGGTTGTTGACCTGGCCTACGCGTTCTCAGCGGACGCGGTAGCTCTCAATCGTTTCGTACCCGGCGGGACTGGCCTTGCGAACAGGGTACTTCTGCCAACCCTTGGGCAGCTTGATTCCGCCCTGAAAAGCGCCAGCGAGAGGTCAGTCATGTGCCCCGGAATGACGGTGTACGCAGCCTTACCGGTAGAAGATTGTCTGCTGCAGCATTGTGATTATCCCGGTATTACCTTTGGATCGTGCATATGCGGTGCGGGAAAGTGGGCGATCAGCCCCGCCGGAGATCTGAGAGTGTGCGAGCAGAGTCCCCACATACTCGGGAGCCTGCTTGAAAGCTCTTTCGAGGAACTGTCCCTGTCTCGTTTCGTTAAGGAATTCCGTAACAGAAATCGGAGCCCAGACTGCGAATCGTGCGGTTGGGCCAGCGTATGCGGAGGGGGATGCAGGTATCTCCAGACTATACCTTTCCGGTAATACATCTGTTAGGTTCGACATCCGGCAGCATATGCTGAATAGGATAGGTGATTCTTGAACTGCTTATCCTGAACCTGCAGCAGTACAATTACCAGGCTGAATTAATCTTGGAAGTTTGAGAAACATGGACAAATACCGCAGACTGATATCCGAGAACCCAAGGTTAGTGTATCTCATTGTATTTATTGCGGGTATTACATTGAGGCTGATCTATATCGGATCAAAAAGCCTCTGGGTTGATGAAGCATACGCGGCAGGGCTGATGGAAATGAATCCAATTGACCTTATCAGAATGTCCATTGCAGGCTCCCCGCATCCTCCCCTTGCTTTTCTATTTCTGAAATTCTCAACGATACTTTTCGGGCAGGGTGAAGCCGGTATGCGGATCGTACCAGCCATTGCCTCAGCGCTCGCCGCTATCCCTCTGATGCTGCTTATAGCCAGAAGAATCAACCTGTCATCAGCTGTGTGGGCCGGCCTCATCTGGGCTGTTTCCCCCTTTGCCGTTTCCCTCGGTCAGGAAGCATGGCTTTATGGGATAGTTTCCTGTCTGGGATTTCTTTTCGTGTATATCGCTGATTCGGCATGGCACGGCAGCAGGAGAGCACTATATCTAATCGTTCCGATCGCTCTGACCGGTATGCTTGTACAGCATATGTTCGGTTTGTTCATTGCTGCAGGATTTGCCCTGTACTTCACCGTTCCGGTCGAGCAGCGGATTCATTGGAAACAGCTTGCCCTGGTTTCGATCATCTTCGCTGTGCTTTACTCTCCATTCGCCGTGCTTTTGCTTGAGCAGGCTTCGTTCAGAGCTGAGAGAATGAGCAGAGCTTCAATGGATATGGCTGCTGTATACAGGTACCGTTTCCTGGTACGCGTTCCAACTGTCTTTGTACGGCTCATTCCAGGTGGCCTTCTGCTGGAAGCAGGCCGCTGTATAATCCATGATACGAAACAGATGATCTTCTGGTTCATTTTCGGGGCGGGAAACCTCTTCCTGCTTGCTAATTTGTACTTGAGGAATCTGCTTGACAGAAAATTCAGGATGTGGCTGTTACTTCTCTTTGCAGTTCCTTTCCTCATCTTTTTCAAAGAAGATCCGACTGTAAGGCACCTGACCATTCTCTGGATACCGCTTGGTTTTGCTGCTGCCGCTGCGTCCGCGAGATGGAAGCTTGCAGGCCCGGTCATGCTTGCTGTATCTGCTGTCATGCTGCTCCCGTACTTCAATATCGGCAGCTTCCCCTACCACAGATCCGACTGGAGAGGCGCTGCTGCGTATGTTGAAGAGAGGTTCACAGATGATGAAAGCATACTTGTTCTGGGAGGGCAGTCGGGGGGTCTGGCCTGGGACTATTACTCATCCGGCAGCTTTCCACGAGTTGCCCTTGGAGGCTCTGATCCCTTCAACAACAATCGTGTTCCCGGAAGAAGCGCTCAGTACGCTGCAGACAGTCTATTGAACCTGCACGATTCCATCTGGATAGTCTCCGATTTCTGGGGGGGACCCAGAACCTCGGATTTGATCAGAGGTTACCGTGTTCTTTCCGAGGTCTGGATCAGCCCTTCAATGGAAGTAACCCATATTTCAGAATAGGTACGTTATTCCCTGACATGCTCAAGACCCTTTGAAACAAGGTCTTTAACATGATTATCATCCAGCCTGTAGAACACATGCCTTCCCTTTTTCCGACTTCTGACAAGCCTGGCCGTACGGAGGGACCGGAGCTGGTGGGAAACGGCAGAAACACTTACATCCGTCTGCTCCGCGAGTTCACAGACGCATTTCTCACCGCTGAACATGGACATCAGGAGGAGCAGCCTGGTCGGATCAGCCATCTGGTGAAACAGCTCGGCCAGAATTTGGACTTCCCCGGTGTCAGCCTGCAGTTCTTCTCCTGGAGCGGTCATTATTCCCCCCTTACATCGTAACCAAGTTTTCTGATCGTCCGGACTGCTTCTACTCTGTCAAATTTATTATCACTGTCCAGTGCCAGGACGACGGTGTTTTTCCCGGCCGAGGCGGATACATTGAGTATTCCCGGCAGTTTCCCGAGAGCCCCGCTGACGGCCAGCTCACACTTCGAGCAGTTCATGCCGTCAACATCAAACTTCGCTGTTTCCTGCCTGTTGCCTCTTCCAGAGTATTTCTGCCTGAGATTAAGAAAATCTCTGAATGCGAACCAGCCCATTCCAGAAACAAGTAATATCCCGGCGCCAACACTGAGCAAACCAGTAATCGAATTCATGGCGTGTTCGGCATGGTAGGGATGGGAAACTGAAACGTTAAGCGAGTTCAGGATTCCGCCTGCTGCAAGACTGATTACTGTTACGGTCAATACGTAGACCAGAAAAACTTTTGATCCGAGGGTTTTGCGAACTGCGCCCATTGTGGCTGCGTTCGTGGCCGGTCCGGCCATAAGAAACACCAGCGCGCTTCCCACGGGAAATCCGGCATATATGAGACCTGCAGCAATCGGGACCGATGCTACAGAGCAGACGTAAAGCGGAATTCCGATTGCGAGTGCGGCCAGCAGTCCGAGCGGACCTTCCAAAATGGGGAACTCTGACAGCTGACCCGGTTCAAGGAAAGTGGTGATCAGGGCGGATACCACTATTCCGAATGCAAGCCATCCGTAGATATCCCTGAACAGACCGTTCCACGAGTAGCTCCAGATCCGCCTGGGAAGTGAACCGGTTTCAATTTCCGAACATGTCGGTCTGCTTAACTGATTATCAGTGCCGTTGCCGACTCTGTCGGCTATGGTTCCACCCAGAAGGCCTGCAACGAAGGCTGCGATTACCTTTGCAAGCGCAACCGGCCAGCCTAGAATAGACCAGGTTACAGCTATTGAATCGACTCCGGTCTGGGGGGTGCTGATAAGGAATGACGTAACAGCACCCATGGACGCTCCGTCCCTTCTGAGGCCCAGTGCCGCAGGCAGCACTCCGCAGGAGCACAGAGGGAGGGGTACACCCACCAGAGCAGCCTTAGCGCTGCTTTTGAATCCCGGTTTTCCAAGATGGGAGAGTACCCTTTCTTTTTTTACGAAAACATGAAGCAATCCTGCAAGCAGCAGCCCGAAAAGAAGAGAAGGCGCAAGCGCTACTATTGTGTTCCATAAGGCATTTATAAGTTCGATCATTAGAACGACCTCTCATTCTATTGAATATATGAGCAATTGCTCAATTATTATATTAGAAAAAAACAATATGTCAACATTCGAGCGGATAGTGTACTATCGGAACCAATCTCGGTGTGCGTGTTGCTAAGTAGGTCTCCAGGTCGAATATTCCAAGGCATGCGAAAACGTTTCAGAGCAGTAAAAGAAGAAGTTATAAGAACGGAGTGATCCGGATGACAGAACTCGCTGGAAGGCTTGAATCCCTTAGCATGTTCTTCCCGTTCCACAACGAGGAGGATAATATTATCCCCGTTCTCGAGGAGGCGCTGAATGCCGGTTCAGCAGTAACCGATGACCTCGAGGTTATCGCAGTCGACGATGGCAGTACCGATCGCACTTCCGAGAGGGCTGAGTCTGTAAGAATACGCTTCCCGGAGACAGTGAGGATAATTTCGTACGAGATCAACAGGGGGTACGGAGCAGCTGTCAGATTCGGGCTGGAAGCCTCAACTCATGAGTGGATCTTCTTCAGTGATGGAGACAGGCAGTTCAAACTGTCTGACATCTCCAGGCTTATTGAACTCACAAATTCGGGCAGAGATAAGCTGCTGGCTCTCGGCTATCGCGTGAACAGGGAGGACTCTTTTCACAGGAAGATGAACGCCTCGCTATTCAATGCGGCCATGCGTCTGATTCTTGGTATCAGAGGTGTTCGAGATATCGACTGCGCCTTCAAGCTTATACCCAGGGAGGCTATGAGAGCCATACCGCCGCTGACTTCAGAAGGAGCCCTGATCTCGGCAGAGCTCATCGCCAGATGTTCCAGGGCAGGATTCACACTTCTGGAGACAGGAGTGACCCACTACCCCAGACTGTTCGGCGAGCAGTCGGGTGCCAGGTTCGGTGTCATCGCCAGGGCTTTTGTTGAGATGTTCGCCTGCTTGAGGAGCATCCGATCCGGATGAGGATTCTATTAATCAATCCGCCGACAGGCATCTACATCCGGGAGGACAGGTGCCAGGCTCCGGTCAGGAGCATGATAGCCCAGGGCGTCAGGCCGCCAATGGATCTCGCCTATATCGCCGCGACCTGCAGGGAGGCAGCCGGAGCTGAATGCAGGATAAGGGATTTTCCTGTTGAAGGAGGGGATTGGAACGCCCTTGAAGCTGAACTGCAGGACTTCAGACCCGATGTTCTCGTTATCAGCACCACAACCCCTACTTTTGAGCGGGATATGGAGGCGGCTGAGAGGGCTCACCGAACTCTTGGTGACTCGGTAACTTGTATCGGAAAGGGTGCTCACTTCGCCCACAATGACGAGGAGGCTCTCCTGAAACACCCGGGGCTTGACATAGCGGTCCGTGGTGAATCGGAGATGGCTATCGCGGAACTGGTTTCAGGGAAGGATCCAACCGGGGTTCTGGGAGTATCCTGGCTGGAAGGAGATGGCAGGGTCATCCGCAATACGGACAGACCGCCTCCTGAGAATCTCGATTCACTGCCGTTCCCGGCCAGAGACCTGCTCCGGAACGAGCTCTATCCAGACCCGGAGACTGGCGCTCCACTTACACCTGTGCTCACTTCAAGAGGTTGTCCGGGCAGATGCTTCTTCTGCCCCGTTTTCCTCGTGAGCGGAAGGAAACTGCGTAAGCGTTCCGTCGGAAGCATTATTAAAGAGTTAGAGAGCTGCGTAGAGGATTACGGCATTCGATCCTTCCTGTTCAGATCGGACACATTCACAATGGACAAACAGTGGGTGCTGGATATTTGCTCAAAGATACAGGAGGAGGATCTGGATATAAGATGGGGCGCCAATTCCAGGATAGATACCTTCGACAGTGAGATGTCGGCAGCAATGGCATCCGCAGGATGCCATGTAGTATCCTTTGGGGTTGAGTCCGGTGATCCGGATATACTGGCGAAGATAGGCAAGGATATTACTCTGGAGGGGGTTAACTCGGCGGTGAAAGCCTGCAGGCGGAACGGAATCATGTCCCTTCTTTACTTCGTCGTTGGTCTTCCCTGGGATACGAGGGAGTCCATCAGAAGGACGGTGCGTTTCGCAAAAACAGTCCGTGCAGATTTATACGAATTCCACACCGCTTATCCTTTCCCAGGTACACCGATGTACGACATGGCTCTCAGGGATGGCCTCTTCAGCGAGTGTGACCTTACGAAAGGAAATTACTTCACACCGATAATGAATACGTACTCACTCAGCTGCGAGGAAGTGGCAAAAGAGAGAAAGAGGGCAATTCTTAGTACTTACCTGTCACCTGCTTTCCTCTTTCGAACGCTGGGAAGAATACGATCAGTTAGTCAGCTCTGGCATTATGCCTCTTTTGGGTTCACAAAGTTAGCAACACTATTTGGAAAGGGGGGTAGTTGAATCTTATTCAAACGTATTCTGTGTTATTCTGAATTGAACATTGAGGAGAAGCATTATGACAATATGTTTGATCATTACAGTACTGAATGATATACGGTAGTAATTGAAATACATAATGTTCAAGATTGATGCCAGAATCAGAACCTCTTCACCTCCTGTCGATCAGATTTTATAGATACAAGCAGGATAATCTTCCCTGGAATTCTTGTTATATTCTTCAGAATTACGAATTGATACAATAATTAAACGTGCTTTGATACTATGTCCACTGTACCTTTGATGTACGGTATACTGATATCCCCGAAGGTGTACCTGTGGAGGAAATATGAAATCATCTATTATCACTGTTCTGCTGCTTGTAGTGATCAATACCATTTCAGCAGAATCCGGTGTCACCCCTGATATCATCGAATTCAGGGAGCTGACTTCCGGATTATCGAGTGCCGGAGATCTATTCGAGCACATCTATTCTGAAAGTAATTTTATCAGCGAAACTCTTCTGGTCGATAGCATTCTCTATCCTGACAGCGTCCAGCGAAACTTCTATTATGTAATTCCACCCGGTTGCGATCCGGGGGTAGAGAATCCGCTGTTCGTATGGCTTCACGGAGGGGTCAGTTCTGCCGACCTTCGTACTATGGAACCGGAAACCCTGATGGAACGATACCTCATTCCCCGGCTTCTTTGTGAAGGTTACCTTATTGCCTTTCCCTGCGGTCAGATGGATGCCACCTGGTGGGATCCTGTAGGGGAGGAGGGTATCCTCCGGATAGTTCGATGGATGAAGAAGAATTTCAACGTTGACGATTCCAGGGTTTTCGTCGGGGGTTTTTCTGACGGTGCTTCCGGAAGTTTCTCTCTTATGATGTGCAGCCCGAGCTGCTTTGCAGGCTATCTCGCATTCTCCGGGCATATTGGTGTAGCTGCGATAGACGGCTCCCGGGCAACATATCTGCCCGGTCTTTCAAACAGGCCAGGCATAGTATCACACAGTGATGAGGATGGACTGTACCCCACAGGGAAGATGGCTCCCACTATCACTCTGGCGGAATCGGCCGGAGCGGTAATTGAATACCACACGTTTCAGGGTTTCGAACATGATCCCTCTTACCTGCCTCAGCTGGAAGACAGAATATTTGAGTTCCTTGCGGAAACAGAGAGGGAGAGATTTCCCGGCAGTATTATCTGGGAAGCCGGAGAACCATCCGGATGCGACTGGCTGATGGTGGATTCAATTATTCCATGGCCTCTCATAGGTAATGATATGGATTACAATACACTGCTTGTATCTGACAGGCTCAGGTTCGGTTTCTATCCCGATTGGGAATACGAAGGCGACGGTGTTTTCGTATCAGGAACCGTAGACGGGGATGTTCCGGCAGCCAGGCTGGGGCTTGCAGAGGGTGATGTTATTGTCGGTTTCGCAGGGGAGGATATTACCACCCTTGATGAGATTGGTATTCTACAGGAGGGAATGCTGCCCGGAGACAGCTTTTCCATAGCGATTCTTCGGAATGGAGAAACACTTGAAATGCAGGATATGTTCAACCCTCCGGAATACTACTGGCTCCTCCCGAGGACCGGACCTTCTGTCAGGGTTGAAGCTGTGTACTCACAGAACAGGTTCGACATTACCGTTAACCGATTCTGCAGGATCCGGCTGCTTCTCCATCCTGAGATGGTGGATTTCGGCAGTGATATCATTGTAAACTGTAATGGTTACGAAATCTTCCGGAGATCGGTCGAGGAGGATGGGAAATTCGCCATGGATAACCTTATGGAAAACCTGGATCTTGAAAGGTGCTATACGGCCGAACTGGAGCTTGACCTGGAGGAACTTCTTCCGCCGTTAATGTAATTATACGTCAGCTCTGAAAACCTTCTCAATCTCACCGACGTACATCCTGTGGTAACCCTTTTCAGGATAGAGGCCATCGATATCTTCGTCGAGAAACCTTTCCGGCTGAATATCCTGGTAGTAGAGTTTTCTGCAGACAAGGATCAACTTTGCTTCTTCAAAGGCTGCCGTCCCGGCCCCGGGCTCGAAGGGGGTCAGGCCTGTTTCCCCGGCTTTGTCCGAATCCCTGCCCGAGTGGGAACCGCAGTACGCAAGGGCATCCCTGTAATCTTCTCGAAAGAAACTCATTGTGAATAACCCGTTATTCTCCATGAATTTCAATGTATGTCTCTGGGGTCTTACAAATACAAAGGCAACTCTCTTATGCCAGAGCTGCCCCAGACCGCCCCAGCTTGCGGTCATGGTGTTGTACCCGTCTGCCCCGGTACCTGCAGTCAGAAGGAACCAATCCTCCGCAATAAGTTTAAAAACGCTCTCTGAAATATCGTCAGGCTTGATCTCTTTAAAGAATGAATTCATTTAAGCTCCATCTGCTTTATAGGAGAGCGTCCGACGAGGATATTCCGCTCAATGCACATTGCCAGACACATTCCTAGATTTCTATGGATGTATTCGAAATTGTAGTGTAACCCGATGTAAAATTATCAGCTCCGTCTGCGGCGCATGCGAGGACGATGTTATAGGTCTGTCCCTCTGAAAGGGTATTGTCGTAAAGGTCTCCTGAATTCATAGGGATTGAGAAAAAGATAGTTGTTTTTTCGGAATCCTCACTGCCGGATTTGTCCGATACGTTCTGTTCTCCTCCCTGCAGGTCAGTATCGGAAACATGGGTATTGCTGTCAACTCCGAAATCATCTCTGATACTGACTGACGAGCCGTTGACATAACCGATAATAATGTTGGAATCATGCATCATATAGGATCCTGCGAACCCTACTGCAATCCATCCGGTTGAGGGACCCTCAAGCTCAACTTCGAGGTTGCTGTCCTGAACTCTCCACTTCAGGACGAAACCTTCATGTGACAGAGTTCTCCAGCCATTGGGATCGAATGGGTTATCCTCGCATCCCAGGGATAACACCAGTAGAGCAAGAAGGGCTACGGAAACAATACTGTATTTCTTCATAATAGTTATCCTCCTGCCAGAATTAGCTTGCATGTATATATACAAATATGTCAGCTTCCCGTTCCATGGTAAACTGCTGCCACTTGAATTTTCCCTATTATTTCCACAGAATAGTCGTGTTATAAGCGAAATTTCATCAGAGGAGTTTTATGACGCTCAGCAGAAAACCTCTCAGTGGCATGAGGGAACTTACGCCCGGTGAGAAGAGGGTTGAGGATTACATTGTCAAACGACTGCGGGAAGCGGGTGCGGTGTATGGCTTCGAGGAATACGAGACACCCGTTCTTGAGCCTCTTGAGCTTTTTCTTGCCAAATCCGGTAGCGAACTGGCTGTCAAGCAGAGTTATAATTTCACCGACAAGGGCGGCAGGAAGCTTATTATGAGGCCGGAGCTCACACCTTCGCTGGCAAGGATGGTAGCCGCTTCAGGGGAGCTTATTTACCCGGTTAAGTGGATGTCATTTCCAGTCTGCTACAGGTACGAAAGACCCCAGCGCGGAAGGGTCCGGGAATTCATGCAGTTCAACCTGGATATACTGGGGACTTCCGGTCTGCAAGCTGAGCTTGAAGTATTTCTTGTACTGAGAAGAATCATGAACAGTCTGGGCGCCAGCCCGGATCAGTATGCTATCCGTTACTCCAGCAGGAGACTTGCCTTAGAGATTCTGAGGAGCTGCGGTATGACTGAAGAGGAGATGGCTCAGGCTTATGCAGTGATTGATAAAAAGGACAAGATTAAGCCTGATGAATGGAAGGGACTGATCCTCGAAACAATAAAGGACGAACGGAACGCGGGAACTGTTATCAAGTTCGCGTCTTGCAGCGATCCGAATGCGCCATGGCTTCGGGAAGCAGTTGGAGGCACCGAAGCTTTCGACGAGATAGTAAAATTCAGCGGAATGCTGAAGGATGCCGGTATCTCGGAAGCGCTGTTCGATGCAAGTGTTGTCCGGGGACTCGATTACTACACTGGAATAGTTTTCGAGGTTATGGACACCGGAAGTAACAACCGGAGGGCGATCTGCGGGGGAGGCAGGTACGATAACCTGGTTGGAATGTTCGGCGGCCAGAAGGTAACCGGAGTCGGTTTCGGGCTCGGACTGCTGACCCTCGAGCTGTTCCTGAAAACCTATGGTCTTATACCTGACGGTATTTACGGTAAACAACCCGCTGATATTTTCCTCGCTGTTTATTCCGATGAAGAGAGAGTCTTCGCTGTGAACCTTGCGGAAAAGCTGCGGAACTTTGGTGTTTCAGTTGAAATAGATATCACCGGTAAGAATCTGTCAAAGCAGTTCAAGATTGCCGGCAGGAAATTAATCGGATACATTGCGGTTATCGGTCCTGAGGAAGTTGCTTCCGGGCGAATTATACTCAGGAATATGACATCGGGTATTGAAACTGAATGTAAAGTCTCAGGGGTTCCGGGAATTCTGAGAGACAGCTGTGTTGGCGGGGGGGCGAATTGATCGGATCTATCAAGCGGATTCCTGGCAGGATATGTTTCATTATTCTTACGGTACTCCTGTTTATCCCACTGTTTTTCCTGCGCACTTCTCCGGGGAATCTGAATTTTCCAGAAGTATCCGCCTGCCTTGGAGCAATGTTCCTCTATCTGATCCTTACGCGGCTGATTGCCAGGCTTCATCTTACAAGCGTGCTGTTATCGCTGGTTATTTTCTCGCTGACAGTTTTCGGGCTTGCGGTTTTTCTGCAGCCTTCAGTTAGCGAAGAACGGTCAATTGAGGACGAAACTGTTTGTACCGAAAGCTTCCTCTCGAAGAATTTACTCCCGCTTGCGGATGACAGTTCTGAATTTTCAGGATGGGCTTCCATTCAGAATGAAATAGACAGCCTTGCCAACTCTGGCGGCGATGCGATCAGGAATTTTGGTCTTTTCGACGGTTCCGGAACCATGGGAATGACCCTCGGCGCATTGGGAGAGGTAACTTCAGCGACTGCAGAGATATTCATCAGAACTGTTTACGCAGGTTCGAACGTTGCACAGGAAGATTCTATCGTCCTGTCCGAGAGAACATTGCGGGAGTTGGAGCATCCGCTTAAAATTCTTGCACTTATCGCTGCCATTACCTTTTCACTCGCGATAATAGCGTCATTGAAATACCTTGTTCTGGTCGAGCGAAGAAAAGGAACACTGCTATGGTTCCAGCTGATGGTGATTACCTTTGTCCTGAGGATCCTGTACGTTTCTCTGGGTATGGAAGACCTTTTTCGAACGGCCATGGCAGGGATCAGCAATGCTGATATTATTCTGTCGATAAGTCCATTTTACGTTCTGCTGTTCATATTTGCGTTTATTAACTCGTTCAGAACCGACTGGGCGCACTACCTGACCAGATGGAAGAAGTACATTGCTCTTGCCGGATCCCTGGGTATCCTTGTACTATCCCAGTCCATTCTCAGATTCTACTTCAGGGGCGGTCTGACAATATCATCCATTGCACTGGGAACCCTTATAGGCTGTGCATTTACCATCCTGCTGATATTCAGCTCAGTGACCTTCCTGAAGATCCTCTTCCTTCTGCCAACAGCAAGACTTGTGGACAGAAAACTAAACCAGCTGAGAATAATGGATGGACTCGGGCAATCCATCTACTCAACCTTTGATGAAGATAAGATCGTGCACTCATCTGTAACTTTAGGAAGAAAGATTTCTGGAGCCGATAGATGCTGGGCCGCAAAAATCGATATGAAGGGTTTCAGCTCCTGGGAAACCAGTGTAAGGTTTTCTGAAACCGTATTTCCTCCCAGGTGGCACAGTGAGGTTCTCAAACGGCTGGAAAAATCCGGTGGAACCCTCCTTTACAACCGGTACCCGAGCTGCCCTCTGGCTGCACTCGCGGGAAAGGATTCTCCCTTGCCGGGTTCTCTGATCGCTTCATTGCTCAAGATCAGGAAAAAAACATTCGGCATACTCTTCGCTTCCACAAACCGTCAGTTCGGATTCATGAACGAATCAAAGGGTCTTGTGGAAACCTTTGCAAGACAGGTGGCTGCGGCTATAGATAATGCGAGGCTGATGGAGACTGAGCTGGAAAGAGAGAGGTACCGTGAAGAGCTGGCAATAGCCAGATCGATTCAGGAGAGCCTGCTGCCCGGAGAACTTCCCGAGATCGAAAATATTGATATTGCGGGTATTTCAGTGCCCAGCATGCAGGTGGGTGGAGATTATTACGATGTTTTTCCAATTCCCGGTGGATTATACGGTATAGCAATAGCTGATGTTGCCGGAAAAGGCACCGCGGCTGCTCTGTTGATGGCTGCACTTCAATCCGCCCTTCATGCTATAGCTCCGGGAATGAGCAATAAGGCCGGAGATACGGTTCAGAGGCTTAACACCATAATGAGCAGGAGAATGCCGGATGATAAATTCATAACTTTCTTCTATGGCGTTCTGGATCCAACCGATAGGACTTTCAGCTACTGCTGTGCAGGCCATGATCCACCTGTTCTTTCCCGAAGTGATGGTGTTGTAAGCAGCTTATCCGAAGGAGGTCTTGTACTTGGCGTTAAAGGTGATGCCGTATACAGGACGACCACCATGAAGATGAATCCTGATGACAGGCTGCTGCTATATACCGACGGCATCACCGAGAGTATGGATAAGGAGACCGGAGAGGAATTCGGCAAAGGAAGGCTTGTGGATTTTCTTACCGCACAGGAGGGCTTTCAATCACGGACCACACTTGAGAATCTGCTTGGCAGGCTGGAGTCGTTCAGGGGGGAAGTCGCCGCATTGGACGATATGACTCTCCTTATGATAACATGCTCGGGGCTGTGCCGATGACTGACAACAGTTCCGCATTGCGCAGCGGGCTTTCCCTTTTGCTTGAGTCGGAAGGTGATGCGAGGTTTTTACTTCAGCACGTGTGTGATTACCTTCTTGAAAACATCGAGAACTGCGACTGGGCCGGATATTACCTTGTGGATCCTTACTGCAAAGATGAGCTGTTTCTGGGGCCGTACGCCGGTGAGCCTACTGATCATGTAAGGATTGGATTCGGGGAGGGGATCTGCGGTCAGGCTGCTGCATCCGGAAAGACCTTCGTTATCGCAGATGTCAAAATCGAATCGAATTACCTATCCTGCAGCCCTGAAGTTAGATCGGAAATAGTAGTTCCCGTGTTTCTCAATCATGTTTTGATAGGAGAGATTGATCTGGATTCACATTTACAGGGCGGATTCAGCAGGGAAGACAGGATCCTTCTGGAATGGCTTGCAGGTTTTACATCCGAACTGGCTGAACAGCTCAGGAAAGGCGTAGCGGAAAACTGAAAACACTGGCTGGTCCTGCAGGGATGAGTGATGATGAGAAGCTGGCCAGGATAACCCTGATATCCCTTATTATCATCGGCATCGTGCTTATCGTATCCATGGTAACCCAGCATCTTCTCGTCGGCATCCTCCTGCTTGCTGTGCCCGGGATTCTGTTTCTTCTAGCCGGGTCACCCGTGCGGGTTCTCATGATGGCTTTCGCTCTGCAGATAGTGCTTACATTAGCGCAGCTGGAGACCGCTGCAGTGCGGATTGGTATACTGAACCTCAGAGCAGATGACATATTGTCGATCTGGCTTGTATGGCTCTGGATACTTACTCTCCCAGACAGATCGATGAAAGGCATAAGGATAGGTCTTCAGGGAATATTAATAATACTTTTTCTCCTGATATTCGGGTATTCTACGTATCGCGGGATCGCTGCAGGCAACGATACGTTCTTTATCAGTTTTCAGCTTAAGTCTTATGGAGCCTATTTCCTGTACTTCCCGCTTCTATGGATTCTGTCAGATGAAAGCTCCTGCAGGCGAATATGGACAGTTCTTCTCTGTTCGGCCGCAATCGGCGGACTGATATACATGATAAAGGGATACATGGGGGTTGGTGAGGACGTTTACTATCGTGATATGACCGGCCTCAGGATAGCAACCAGACAGCCCAACGCCTTAGGGGTCGTTCTGATGATATTTATTGGAAAGCTCTGGAAGAACTGGAGGGAGAGACCTCCCCTTATCTTTGCTATCCCGATAATCCTTCTTATGGGTGGAGGAATTGTCCTGTCCCAGACCAGGGGAATCTGGGGAGGAATCATACTTGCGCTTGCAGCTGCGTGGATTCTTAACCTGTTCAGGAAGAAGGACGATATTCGCCTGGGCAGAAAGCTCATTGTATCTCTGACAGTCATAGCTGCGCTTATTATCATGATCGTGTTTACCGTATCATCACTGGGTATCCTGTCAGCTGCAAATGTAGCGCAGAGAACAGAGACAGAAACTGGCAATTACATAACCGATACTTCAGTTCTTGCGAGGATCATTACCTGGATCACAATAATTGACGATCTACAAGGTTCGAGAATGATAATGGGAAAAGGCCTTGGGGCTGAATACACCTGTTTCAGACCGGATATAGGTGGAATCGTGACCGTGTGGTACGTTGATGGTTCCCTCTTCCAGATAGCTCTGAATATGGGAATTACAGGTGTGATCGTATTTTTTGGAATATTCGTTGTAACCCTTGTGAAGGCAGCAAGGCTGTTCATAAGAACGGACAGCAGGCGGAGGGCAGGTACAGCACTCGGAATTTTCTGTGCTGTCATATTGCTGCTTTTCGCATCCGGGTTCGCTTCTGTACTCACAAACTACAGGTTCACCATGCTCTGGGCTTTTCTTCCCGCTCTGCTTCAGATGGAGATCATCAGAGAAAGGAAGGAAAATACTCTTCTTCCGGCTGCGTAATGCGATCGGATAACCCTTGATTCGGAACCTGATTTAAAGTATTTTAGCACCTGCTTTTTTAACAATTTACTTTGTACTGATTCCCGGGATAACTCTCCCCAATATTAATCTGCATGGAGGCCTGCATGAAGATACTGGTTATTAACAGCGGAAGTTCTTCTATCAAGTTCAAACTCATCGATATGGAGAATGAAACACTGCTGGCCGAAGGATTGATCGAGAGGATCGGCCTCGCTGAGGGACGGATAAAGTACAAGTCCGACGATAAGACGATAATTATTGAGGAGCCTGTTCCCGATCACAAGAAGGGCATTGATTTTATTCTGGACGCACTTACAAATGCTGAATATGGCCCGATTGACAGCTACAGCGAAATTGGGGCGGTTGGCCACAGAGTCGTTCATGGCGGAGAAAAGTTCACCACTTCGGTAATAATCGATGAAGAGGTTATACAGGGTATTGAGGATTGCAGCTTCATGGCGCCTCTTCATAATCCTCCGAACCTGCAGGGAATATGGGCAGCCATGGAAGAGCTGCCGGGTATTCCGAACATAGCTGTTTTCGATACCGCATTCCATCAGACTATGCCTCCCGTATCCTACATATTCCCGGTTCCCTACAGCATCTTTGAAGAAGAACGTATCAGAAGATTCGGGTTCCATGGCCCAAGTCACCAGTACGTTTCACAGCAGGCGGCAATTATGATGGACAAGCCCATTGAGGAGCTCTGTATCATTACCTGTCATCTGGGGAATGGAAGCAGTCTGTGTGCTGTTAAACATGGAAAAAGCATGGATACCAGCCTGGGCTACGGTACAGCCTGCGGTGTAATGATGGGAACCCGCAGTGGTGATGTTGATTCAGCAGTCCTCATAGATCTTGTTGAAAACTACGATTACTCGGTTTTCGATGTGAAGGAAATGGTCTACAAGAAAAGTGGAATACTCGGTATTTCAGGCTTATCCAGTGATCAGCGGGATGTTGAGGATGCCGCCGGGGAAGGGAATGAGAGAGCAGAGCTTGCCCTCGAAATGTTCGCTTCCAGTGTACGGAAGTACATAGGAGCCTATGCGGTCACAATGGGTGCGCTCGATGCGATCGTCTTTACTGCAGGTGTAGGTGAGAACGGTCCGCAGATGCGGGAGCGCATCTGCAGGGGTCTTGAAGTGCTTGGCGTATCCATCGATGTAGAAGTTAACGATTTCAAGGGTTTGCAGCGGGATATCAGCGCTCAGGAGAGCAGGGTCAAAGTGCTGGTGATTCCTACGAACGAAGAACTGATGATAGCAAGGGAAACAAACCGATTATCCGAAGGGAAATAGCATATGTCATTAAAGAATCTGACTCTATTGTTAGCAGTCCTGATAGTAAGCGTTTCTGCATGTGGCGGAGAAACCGAAACCAGCAATGCAGATCCCGTTTCCGATGACACTGACCTGACAGTGGAAGACACGGAAGTTATCGAAAGGCCTGATATGGTTTATGCCAGCCACATTCTTATTCCATTCCAGGGCTGCATGCAGGCTCCTGTGGAAGCCCCCTCAATGGAAGACGCAAGGATACTTCTTGCTTCAATAGCCGACAGTATCTCAAGCGGCCAGATAACTTTCGGGGAAGCCGCTTCCAGAAATTCCTCCTGTCCTTCATCGGCACAGGGAGGATCTCTTGGCGGTTTTGTCAGGGGCCAGATGGTTCCTGAATTCGACGAAGTTGCCTTCAATCTTGCACCGGGTGAAATTTCCAGTATTTTTGAAACCGCATACGGATTTCACATTATTCTCAGGCAGGAAACCATTCAGGCCAGTCACATCCTTCTGGCTTACCAAGGTGCTGAGCGAAGTGCGGCAACAAGATCGAAGGAAGAAGCTCTTGAAATTATTGAGGGTCTTCAGGACAGCATTTCAGACGGCTCTCTTACTTTCGTCGATGCGGCAGCAGCGAATTCAGACTGTCCTTCATCCAGCGCTGGCGGAGACCTAGGCCCCTTCCCTCGAGGCGCAATGACCCCAGCTTTTGAGGAAGCGGCATTCGCGCTTGAGCCCGGAGGAATCTCTGGTATTGTGGAAACACCCTTCGGCTATCACCTAATAATGAGGACTGAATAGAAGCAACTCAGTTAAAGGTGGCGGCATTCCTGCCGTCACCTGATCATCCTTTTCTGTGCGGATCCTTACCGCTTCTTCTTCTGTCAGCCAGGAGCAGAAGATTCTTCAGATCCTCTTTACTGCCCGCTGCTAACCAGTTTCTATCAAAACCAGGATTCTGCATGATTTCAGCAATAGCCGCAAGAATTTTCAAATGCAGGATTCTCTCTCCTGATGAACCTATAAGAACAAAAATGATATGTACCACTTCGTCATGGGGGAAGATCACTCCTGGTCTCGATCTTACTATAAGGGCTTTAACGTCTTTCACGCCCTTCATACAGATATGAGGAATTGCCATTCCTTTCCGCAGAACAGTGCTGGATTCGATTTCCCTCTCTACGAATTTATCATAAATATCCTGCGGTTCAGAGTGCAGCTCCTCAGCCATGAGTTTTGAAATATCCTTAAAGAATTCATCCATTTCCTTGGCCTTATCGATATCCAGAACCATGGATTCCTCGATAAGTTTGTGAAATCTGTCTTTCGTAAGGTCATCTCTCTTTATAACGATATCCCGCAGTTCGGTAAGAAGGTTATCTGAGGTTAACTCCTTATCTCTGGAAACAAGTCTCTCTAAAACGTAGATCAGGGCAGAATCCTGAGTGGTTCTTTTCTGAGAATAGAACCTGTACCAGAAGAAACCTGATAGAAGGAATATCATAGTAAGAAAAACAATAAATGTGCCCATTTCGATCAGTAGAAAAAGCCCTCCCAATATTCCGATAATCTGCATATATGGATAAAGAGGAGAATGGAATTTCGGCTTGTAACTGAGGATTTTACTTTCTCTGAACAAAATAAGAGTTAAATTGGCAAATATATAGAGCAGTATGAGGATACTTGAAGCCACCTTAACCAGTAACTCCAGTCTTAAGAATGCAATAACCGAAACCATGAATAATCCGGTTAAGAGAATAGAAACGTAAGGAGTCTGAAATTTATGACTCAATTTCTGAAATTTGAAAGGTAGAAGTTTATCTCTGCTCATTCCCAATGGATATCGAGAAGCAGTCATAATTCCTGAATTGGCTGTAGAAATAAATGCCAGAAATGCCCCTATGCTTATCACTATTTTCAAGGCGTTCCCGCCGAAAACCCCTGCTCCGTCCGATATCGGAGTAAGACTGCTTCCCAGGATTTCAGGATTCATAACACCTATCGTTACGAAAATCACCAGAGCATAGAAAACTGAGGTGACAATCAGGGACAGGAACATGCCCAATGGAAGATTCCTTCCGGGATTCTTTGTTTCTTCAGCCAGAGCAGCAACTTTAGTCAATCCTCCGTAGGAGATAAAAACAAAACTTGCGGTTGCGAATACAGGTCCTATCCCCCTGGACACGAGTGGTGTGAAGTGTTGAAGGTTGACTGCCCCCGAACCCCAGATAACGTAGATCAGAAGTATTCCAAGCAGCCCGATCACCAGGAATACCTGAAATCTCCCTGCTTCCTTTACGCCCACCAGATTCAGAACAACAAAGAAAATGCAGCAGATCAGAGCGATAATTTCAATCGGTATTGGGGTTATTATGCTTAAATAGGCACCCATACCTATCAGCGCAAATGCTCCTTTTAAGCTCAATGAGAACCAGGTTGAAAAGCCGGCAACGGTTCCCAGAAGAGGACCGAACCCTCTCATAATGTAGAAGTAGTCTCCACCTGCTTTCGGCATGGCGGTCGTTAATTCTGCCATGCTCAGCAGGGTTGGGATGCAGAATATCCCTGCTATCATGTAAGAGATGATAACTGCCGGACCCGCTTTGGCAAAAGCCAATCCGGGAAGAATGAACAGCCCGGAACTGATCATTGCCCCTGTTGCAACACAGAAAACATCAAGGACAGTTAGTCTTTTCTTCAGCTCGCCTTCCATCGAAATGGCTCCATCCTTCAAATAATACTGATTCATCCTCGATAGCTTGATTATCCCTTGACCTCTATTATTCCGCCATCAGAATAATCGGTTTTCAGCTAAACAGCAATACCTGTATTTTGTTCGAATACTGATCCGATTTCAGTGCCATTCTACCCTCTGAGCGGCTGAGGCTTATATTCCGTAAATAAATAAAAACCTGCAGCTGCTGATATTAACGCAGCTCAGGCATCCACACAATTGTGAAAAGAGTCGGGATGAACAGATTATTCGCAATAGCAGAGGAACTCAGAGAGCTTCATGTGAAAGCCAGCCGCCTGGAATGGGCGAAGTATACAACCGGGTACGATTTCGGTATCATGGACGCCGAGCGTGAAATCCAGGAGAAAATGAAAAACCTGGAGAGCTGGAACACGATACAGGACCTCCTGGCTGCTGATCTCTCCCCGCTTGACCAAAGGCATGTACAGATAATGGAGATGACCTTCAAGCCGTACCACCTCTCTGCGAAGCTGAATGAGCTGTCTCTTGCGATCCAGGAGAAGACGAACGAGCTTTCCTCCGTTCTGAACACACACCGCTGTACCGTTGCCGGCAGAGAGATGACATCGCCGGAGATAGCAAAAATTCTTCTTTCCGATACTGACCGCGATCTCCGGAAGGAAGCCTGCCTGGCAAGAACCCAGGTGAACGTCCCGCTGGTGAAGGCCGGATTCCTGCAGCTCCTCGATATGAGGAAGGAGTTTGCCAATGAGTACGGGGCTCCCGATTTCGTTCACTATCAGCTTGAGCAGCAGGAACTGGATCCTGTCATGTTCGATTCCTGGAAGGACGAAGTTAATTCGGTACTTCCGCTTATGAGGAAGATCCGCTCCGGTTTCGGTGAGGACATCATAGGCGATCCCGATGTGATGCCATGGGATGATACCTTTATCTCCGGTAAGATCGCTCCGGAACTGAGCCGGCAGGTGAATATGGCCGATTATCACAGGCCGATAAGTGAACTGTTCAGCATGTTCGGTATCGATATAACCGGAATGAACATCACCTATGACGTTTTCCCGAGAAAGAACAAATCCGAGTGGGGATATAACTTCCCGATCGAGACCGGTGTGGATTCCAGAATTCTCGCCAACGTCAGGGACAGGTATTTTGAATTTGGTGTTCTGCTCCACGAGACAGGTCACGCTGTTCACAGTTTTACCACCGATGCAGAAGAGATTATCCTGAACATGGGTATCAGCGGTATTGTCTCCGAAGGTATTGCGAACCTCTTCGGCAGATTCAGCACGCATAAAGCATTCTATTCGGGATTCTTCGATGAGAAGCTGGAGGAGGCAGGCATGAATTTCAGGCGGCTTAAACTATGGAACCGGGCAAATCAGCTGAGAGCGGTATCCCGAATCCTTTTCGATCAGGCTCTCTATCGGAATAAACTGGAGAATATCGATGACATTCACCAGCTGCTGTGGCAGACGAACATTGCAGTTCTGGGCGAACAGCCATACGCTGACATTCCACTATGGGCCAGTACGATACATTACACCACACATCCTATCTACTTTCACAATTACCTTCTTGGAGATCTGACATGTGACATAGTGGAGCATGTTTTCCTGGAAAGGGAAGGTGTCACTGACGTTATCGACAGACCGGAATTATTCGGCAGATTTGTCCTGGATGAGGTGATCGGTGCGTCCGGGAAGTATCCTTTCCCGGAACTCTTCAGCAGGATCAGCGGTGAGGACCTCTCGCTCAGATTACTCTCCAGTCGGCTGAGGAAAGAAGCAAATGAACAGGATATATCATGAATGATTATTCCGATGAGCTGTTGACCGAACTGTTCTGGAAGTCTTCACTCAGAATTGCAGTAGTGGACAGCAGAGCACATATAATTCTTACCAGTAAAGCGTTCAGAGATTCATTTCCCCAGATGGTCGGGATAGCCGAAGATGGTTCGGAGGTCCTCGGGTTTTCTAATGATGAGGAGTACGAATCCTACTTCGAAAGGCTTGCTGCACTTCCCCCCGGAGACCGTTTCTCATTTCTCATCAAATTATCTTTCGCAGGGGTGGAAACCATATTCAGAATAGAGACCGCCTCACTTCACAGTAAAAGAGACAACAATCCTGTTTTCCTGACCGAATGGATCCCCGCTGATGATCCGGAAACCATTTCCCGCGCCCTTACCGAGATCGAACACAAATACAGAAATCTGCAGGAGAATCTGCCAGTCGGCATCTACAGGGGCACCGGGAATGGATTGCTTCAAACGGCGAACAGCGCTCTCATAAGAATGATGGGTTTTGATTCGTTTGAAGATTTGCAGAATGCAAGCCTTGAGGATGTCTGGGTTGATACCGAACAGCGTGCAGCAATGATCGAACTCCTGAGAAAAGAGGGTTCGGTTCTCGATTACGAGGTTCACCTAAGACGTAAGAACGGTGACGAATTGATAGCCTCATTCGATGCTCGGGGTTTTTTCGATGCGGAGGGCACGCTGGTGTATTTCGATACGATAGTGCAGGATATTACACAGCGGGTTCAGGCAAAAATGGAGCTGGAGCACCTGGCCCGAACCGACGGTCTTACAGGACTTTTCAACCGCCAGTACCTGATTGAGAAATTCGAAGAGGAGATCGTAAGAGCAAAGAGATATGACAGGCCGCTGACAGCAATGCTGATAGATCTCGATTACTTCAAGGTGGTGAACGATACTCATGGTCACCTGGCCGGTGATGCTGTTCTTGTTTCAGCAGTTTCCAGCATAACGGGAATACTGCGGGAGACCGATTTTGCAGGTAGATACGGTGGAGAGGAGTTCTGCGTTGTAATGCCTGAAACCGATATTCAGGGGGCAGAGGAACTGGCTGAAAGACTGCGGATAGCTATGGAGAAAACCCATCATATACTGCCTGACGGGAGCACTCTCTGTATTACATGCAGCATAGGGGTCACAGAAGTCTCATCGGGAAGCGTCAAAGAGACCATTGCTCTTGCCGATTCAGCTCTTTACATCGCAAAAAGATCCGGTCGAAACCGTGTACAGCTTAAACGCAGGAGTTGGATATAGAAAGTGCAGAGGAGGGCTCCGTGAAGAAAAGAGTGTTAATAATCCTTACTGTTATCGTTGGAGTTCTGATAATTGCAGGAGGGGTTTTCAAGATCCGCTACGATAAGATGGTCCGGGCCTTCAGAGAAGAGAGAGTAGAGTGGGTGAACCTGCAGGAGATCGATGATGGTGTTTTCTCAGGTAGTTTCGGGGATTTCCTTGTCTCGGTTACTCTGGACGTAACGGTGTCTGATAACCGGATTACAGACATTAATATAGTTGAGCAGCGGGGCGGACCCGGTTACGAAGCTTTAGAGACTTTGGATCTTATACTCGAAGCACAGACCCCCCTTGTCGACGCTGTTTCAGGCGCAACTAGCAGCAGCAGGTGTATAATGATTGCTGTTTATAAAGCATTATCTGATAAGAATTGATAGGATTAGACAGCGGGAGTCCATTCTTACGGTGGGGTCCTGAATAACAAGAACACAGGGAGATAGTATGAGCGCGAAATATGAAGGGATGTCTGAAGGCAGTCTGCTATTCCAGGAGCAGTACGCCATGGCGCAATCACAGAAGAATGGCTGGACAAAATCTGTGAATACCTGGAAATGCATAACGGTCAATCTTTCCGCCACCCACTTTCAGGTAAAACTCCACGGTCTTTTCGGCCTGCTGGCCAAACCGTTCAATGCTGACCTTGAGCATACAATTCCTATCACCGATATCAAGTCGGTTGAGAAAAGGAAGAATTATTTCGGATACAATGAAATCTCAGTCGTATTCAGCCTTCCATCGGGAGGTGAGCGGGAACTGCTCCTTTACCTCAAGAGGGGGGAGGAATTCCTCAACCATCTTTGCAGTATGAGGAGTTGAAGCCAGTACCTTAAGTTGGAGGCTTTTTCTGTTTCAGGGATGAACCTGCCGCTCTGAAGACTACGATGGCACCCAGTATCACAGGTATATACAGGAGAAAGAAACGCTGAAGAAGAGTAAAGACACTTAGTGTATCCGTACTCATTACAGAAGCCATGAGAGCTGCAATACTGAGTTCAGCCACACCGCTTGCCCCCGGACTTGGGGAGAAATAGCAGATGAAGAGAACCAGCGTCTGTATAGCGAGTACCTGAACGAAATGCCCGGATGACCCAAGCCCGAGCATTATGAAATAAGCAAGGATGAACTTGTTCAGATAGAGTACCCAGGTCAGGAAGATGGACAGTATCAGGATGTATGGATGCTCGGTTATAAAGAGTCTGCATGAGTCCCTGTACGCGGTAACTTCAGTAATGATTCGGTCGGTTATTTTGTGAATGCTGTACTCGAATCTGGGCACCCAGGAGCAGAGTTTCTTCGCGAGCCATGTCGCAAACTTCAGAAAGAGGCCTGGCCTCAGTACTATCAGTACGACAACGATAAGCTCGGTAACGAATACGATGAAACAGAAGATGATCAGGCTGTGCATTGTTCTGCTGAATGTGTCACCAAGAACGCTGAGTGCCAGAACTGCGGCGACGATGAAGAAGATCAACGTTCCAAGTAAGTTGAGCAGGCTTACCGAAAGGGATTTCCCAACCGAAACACCTGCCCTGTAGTATATGTACATCTGGGCAGGTCCTCCCGCACTCTGAGATGGGGTGACCGCTCCCATGAAGATATTCGCCAGGTTAGCCCGGAAACTCACCATAAATTTCATTTCCGGAACAAGTTTCATGAAGTAGATATGGTTCCGGAAAGCTCCAAGACACATATCGATGGAAGAGAGAAGCAGTACTATAGCAAGGTAACCCAGGTTGAAGTTCTTGAGCGCGTTCAGAGTGTCGCCTGTATGTGTCTTCAGGAATATCGCCGTGAGCGCGGTGACAGTCAGAAGGATGAAGATGATTAGTCCTTTACGGATCTTAGTCCTGTCGAATCCTGGAGCTTCCGGTGGCTGATCCTTTTTCAGATGCTCAGTTATATCAGTTCTGTTTCCTTCAGGCAAGTAAAACTCCGTTTATGCTATCAAAGGCGGGACTCGGGTCCCGCCTTCATACTCGGGTAAGCTATCTCTCATTGATTTTCGCGGACAACACCTGCCAGTCTTTTTACTCCCTCAGCGATCTGTTCTTCGCTGGCGTAGCTGAAGTTCAGGCGCATGCTCTGAAAGTCATCGTTATTCGGGAAGAAGGCGCTGCCCGGAACGTACGCTACATTCTCATCGACGGCTTTCTGGAAAAGATCGTCTGCGCTCATCCCATCCGGCAGTGTAAGCCAGAGGAATAGCCCGCCCTCAGGTTTTGTCCATCTGACATCAGGCATATCAGCGAATTCCTTCGCAAGGCATTCCAGCATGATATCTTTCTTTTTACTGTAAAGCGCTATAGTATTCTCAAGCCCTTTCTCAAGGGCACCGTTCACAAGCATGGCGTGAGTAATGGCCTGGTTGAAAGGCGGTGTGCAGAGGTCAACTGCCTGTTTGGCCATTATCATCTTATCGACCAGCCAATGCGGTCCGCATGCCCATCCAAGGCGGAAACCCGGAAGCAGTATCTTGGAGAATGTATAGAGGGAGAGAACCATATCAGGGTCCATGGACTGGAATGTGGCCTGGTGTTCACCACTGTATCTAAGCTGCCTGTATGGAGTGTCTTCAACTATCAGATATTCACCCTTATGGGCAATTTCAAGAATTTCTCGCCTTCTTGATTCTGGTATTGTCACACCTGCAGGATTCTGGAAATCAGGAATTATATATATGAATTTTGGCCTGCGGCCTTCACGTTCAAGCTTTTCTATGGTTTCCTGAAGCTTCTCTGGTATCATCCCATGATCATCCAGCTCAACGCCTACAGAAACTCCCTGGTAACTCTTGAAAGCCTGTAGACCGCCAAGATATGTAGGAGAACCGGTTATGCAGGTATCACCAGGATTGAAGAATATCTTTGCTACGAGATCAAGCCCCTGCTGCGAGGCGGTTGTAATTAGAATGTGATCCGGAGAAGTCTTGATTCCGTCAGTCCGCATTATCAGCGAAAGATCCTCGCGGAGTCTTGCATCACCTTCCGTTGGACCGTACTGGAGTGCAGTGGCGTGTTCGTTCTCAATTACAGTGTCAACGGCCGCTTCAACGTATTTCACGGGAAAAGTAGCAGGTGCGGGCAATCCCCCGGCAAACGAAATTATTCCCGGTTTAGCGGTGAGTTTCAGCAATTCTCTGATAACTGACCTCTTCATTCCAAGAGCGCGGTCTGAAAAGTAATCCTGTCTGTTCACTTATTGACTCCTTTCGGTGACCTTAACGATGTGTTCATATAATATCGTATTATATTCACAGAATGAATATGGCCAAATCTGCTAATGTCAACTGACGTGATTCAGCTTAGCAGATAATTATGGAAATACATAGTACGTAAATACCTATCTGGAGGATACTGATGACTCGCATTTTAAGCATGACAGTCGCCGGTTCCTGTCTGGCCTCGTTGCTGGTGTTGTCCTGCGGCTTCAGTGATGATACCGGTGCAGATGCTTCACCAGATCCTGATATGATAGTTGCCGGTACTTCGCTCGATCCGGTATCGGCCACTGAAACCGAATTCTTCAGAGCTGCGCATATTCTGATAACATGGAATACCGCCCCCCAAGACAGCATGTCAGGCGATGAGGGGAATGCTCTGAGAATTATGCGGGATATCCGGGATGAAATACTTTCCGGGCGGGTCACCTTCGAGGAAATGGCTTTCAATTATTCCCACTGCACCTCAGCAGCGGACAGTGGAAGATTACCCGATTTTACGAGCGGAGCCATTACGGAGGAACTGGACAGTACGATCTCCGCTCTGGAACCGGGAGATATGTCCGGGATTATCAGAACTCGCTTCGGTTATCACCTTGTGAAACGGCTGGGCGGTTAGCCTTGGAGTATTTCACAAGTACGGTTGAAGACGGGGAGAAAGGGCTTCGTCTTGATACATATCTTGTTATGCAGGATGATATAGAAGAGAGCCGGAGCTACATCAGCACTCTCATCTCGAATGGGCATGTATCTGTTGATGGTGTGCCGGTTACAAAATCCGCATTCAGTGTTCAGCTTAACCAGGATATACACCTGGAAATTCCTGACGCGGTTCCTGTAGATATGTCTCCGGAGAATATCGAATTGGACGTTGTTTTCGAAGATGAACATCTAATCGTGCTGAACAAGCAGGCAGGCCTTGTGATTCATCCATCCGGAACCTGCAAAAAGGGAACCCTTGTAAATGCGCTGCTTGCCCACTGTGATAACCTTTCCGGTATATCCGGTGAGCTGCGCCCCGGAATCGTGCACAGACTTGATAAGGATACCACCGGTTTGATGATGGTTGCCAAGGACAATATTACACATCGCGGTCTATCGTCTCAGCTTTCTGCAAGAACCGTTAAACGTCGCTATATCGCGCTTATCTGGCATACACCAGTCCCCGATGCGGACAGAATTGACGCACCCATAGGACGAGATCTTAATAACCGGCAGAATATGACCGTGCTCGAAACCGGGAAACGTGCTGTCACCAATTATCAGGTTCTGCGCAGGTTCAGGCATACAAGCATGATCGAGTGCAGGCTCGAGACGGGCAGGACCCATCAGATAAGGGTTCACCTGTCTGTTCGAAAGGGTTGCCCCATAATTGCAGATTTAAAGTATGGCGGGTGTAATCCAAAGGAGATACCCTCAACAGTCCGTAACAGGGAACTGCTGAAAGACGTTCTCCGTATTGCCACACATCAGATGCTCCATGCGGAGACACTCGGTTTCATTCATCCGATCTCAGGTGTTGAGATGGAATTCAATGAAGCGCCCCCTCTGGAATTCAGGCTGGTGATGAAACGTCTTGAAAAGGACATGAATGACTGATACAGCCTACTCAATACTTCTCTTTTCAGGCCTCATCGCAGGCCCTGCTTCAGCGTTCATAGTCGACATCTGGATACTGCCGTTCTATCTTATATTTCCGTTAGCAGGTCTGTGCGGTATAACCAGAAGAGGAACATTGAGAATTCTTCTCCTGGTCACCGCTCCAGTATTTGTTCTGGTATGGGGCGCAGTTTCCGGAAACACCGTTCTAGTGGATAGATCACTGAGGTGGATAGCCGCTATTGCCGCAGGAGCATCCATGTCCGGCGCACTGGGAGCTTCAAGAGCTTCAGAACTCCTGTTCTCGGTCTCGAGAAGGGTGAACTTTGCAGGATTGCCCGAGAGCCTCGCTATGGTGATATCTCTTGCAGGCCCTTTTTCAGAGAGGATCAAAACAGTATTCATCGATAGCAGAAATAACGGCGGGAGTTACGGTGATTCTATTACAAATGCTCTCTCTTCAGTCTCCGAGATTGATCTTTCGGAGAAGGGCAGCATGAGCAGGCAGAATACACTTTCAGCTATGACAGCATGCCTGGTCTGGCTGATTCTTCTGGCCGGTATCATGCGGGTACTGTAAATCATGTCTGCTATCAGGATAAAAATGCTGATCGAGTACGACGGAACCGATTTCTCCGGATGGCAGCGTCAGCCGGAGGTAAGAACAGTTCAGGGGGATATTGAAACCGTGCTCGAAAAACTATGCAACTGCAGGATTGCCATTACAGGATCAGGCAGAACCGATGCGGGAGTGCATGCCCTGGGGCAGGTTGCCCATGCTGATGTGGAATTTGATAAACTCGAAAGAATTCGAACAGGTTTACCTGCAATGCTTCCTTTCGACATCGCAGTGACCGAAGTTGAGGAGGTGGATAGTTCTTTTCATGCTAGATTCCAGGCTGTCTCAAGGTTTTACAGGTACCGCATTGAAAAGAATAAACACCCTCTTCAGAATCGTTACTCCCATACACTGACACTATCTGGGGAACTTAATACGTCTGATATGCAGAATGCCGCAGAACTTTCAAGAGGCAGGAACGACTGGATGGCGATGGCAAAAGAAGGAAGCGACAATTCCGATTGGATAGTGAATGTTCTCAGCGCGGATGTTATTGAGGATGATTCAGGCTGGACATTCCTTATCCGTGCCAACAGGTTTCTCAGAGGGATGGTCAGAATCTGGTCGGGAACACTGGTCAGTATCGGTTCCGGAGCGGCTCAGCCTGAGCTCATAACCGAGCTTCTTGAAACGAAAGATCGTGCCAGTGCCGGTGTTTCGCTTCCGGGCAAAGGGCTGACACTTATGGAGGTGAAGTACAATTGAGTACTGATTTCGACAGAGAGAAGCTTAAACTGAAATCCCTGGCGGAGCGAACCAGCAAAGTCGATTCCAGCCTTCTTTGGAGGAATCCTCACAATAATGATACTGCTGAATTCCTTCGATCACTGCCGGATGTGCTCGCAGTCAAGGACATGAAGAAACTCGCCCGGGCAATCTTTAAAGCTAAAGACGCGGAAGCTTCAAGGATCTTCATGTACGGGGGACATGTCATAAAGTGCGGGCTCGGCCCCCTTCTTGTGAAGTGGATCCAGAACGGTACCATAAACTGCCTTGCAACAAACGGAGCCGGAACCATCCATGATATTGAAATGGCTCTTTTCGGTGAGACTTCAGAGGATGTGGAAGCGGGAATCAGGGACGGCACTTTTGGTATGTGGCAGGAAACCGGAGAGATTTACGCCGAAGCAATAAATACAGCATTCAATAATGAACTTGGACTTGGTGAAGCTCTCGGCAACCAGATCATCCGAAGGAAAGGCAATACCGCAATAAGCCCCCTCGCCGCAGCCAGCGAGGCTGGTATTCCCGTTACAGTACATCCAGCTCTTGGAGGAGATATCATCCATCCCTATCCGGATGTCAGCTGGAGAAAACTCGCTGGTGCCGCGGAGAAAGACTTTGATCTGTTAGGGGAGAGGATTACATCCCTCACATCAGGGGTGGTCATCAATGCGGGTTCCGCTGTCATTATGCCCGAAGTATTTCTTAAGCTCCTGACATCAGCAATCAATCTGGGTTACGATATCAGTGATATTACAGCAGCGAGCTTTGACATGATAATGCAGTACAGACCTTTGAACAATGTAGTCTTCAGACCGACAAGAGCTCTGGGAGGAGAACAGATAGTTCTGACAGGTCATCATGAACTGATGCTCCCGCTGCTGGATATATTCCTGGAAGCTGAGGAGGGTAATTATGTATAAATCGATAATATTGCTGATTCCCGTTTTAATTCTTCTTGCGTGTGGTGATACAACCGTAACACCGGACAACACCGATCCAAACGCCGAAACAGGCCCCATTGATCCCTACGGCGATCCCCCTGGTTACACGGGAGACCCCTTTGTGAATTTTCCCGAACCTATCCCTATGACCATCCCCGGAGAAGAAACCCCCGTTGAATACGAAGAGGAGATACTGTCAGGAACACATTTTACAGTTCAGATATCAGCGGCAACAAACGAAGAAACCGCAATACGTCTCAAGGAATCGGTATCCGCAGAAGTGAATCATCCTGTGTTTATCGATCATCAGGGAGGTTTCTGGAAAGTAAGAGTAGGTGCATTCCCTGCCATGGAAGATGCTGCTGCTTACACCCAGATTCTTGTTAACATGGGTTTCACGGACGCCTGGGTAACAACAAGAGAACCCTGACCTTGACAAAAGACCCTCTAATTGCGATATAACCAACCGCTCCGGCATAGGAGTTTTTTGTAAAACTAGCGCGGGAAACCGAACATTTGTGAGGTTCCCCGCTCGATCAAGTGCGTTTAGAATTAACTTGTGCGGGAAACCGAACATTTGTGAGGTTCCCCGCTCGATCAAGAGCGTTTAGAATTAACTTGTGCGGGAAACCGAACATTTGTGAGGTTC